>CAYYSM010000012.1:0-20747 GCA_964474225.1 uncultured Hyphomicrobiaceae bacterium | reverse complement strand
ACCTCCAGATCGACATCCGCGCAGCCGATGCGCGCGCCGTAATAGCGCGTCAGGCGTTGCGCGCGCAGCAGCGGCGTCTCATCATGCATTTCCATACTGACTCATTCAGGCAGCCGATTTGCCTTTCTGCCATTCGCGCTTATGGCGCGAGTCAATCAGGCTCGCATGGCGTGCGTAGATGCGCTTAAGACACTCCTTCCTCGACGTCGATTTTGCAGTGCGGGTGACAAAATTCGACGTGATTTGGACCATGTCAGGCTTCTTCACGCGCTTGTCGCTTTCTAGTTCTGCGAACACATCGTCAAATTCGTCGTTGCCCAATGTTTCTTCGAGTTTGTGCAAATATTGCTGGACGACATCGACGTTCAGCTCGGCTCGAATTGCATCAGTAAAATCATCAAAAGAAATGTCCTGAGCCGGTGACGCAGATACGCACGAAAGCGCAGCGTCAAGAGTTGTCAGGCTGCCTTTCGTCGCGCCCGTCGCTTTGGCAAACGCAATGACGTTGCTCAAGCTTTCTTGAACGTCTTGTACAGTCGCGGCTTCCGCCTGATTTCGAATGCTCACAGCCTTTGCGGCTTTGACGAACTCCTGCGTGTCCGTGTCTTGAAACTCGTTAAAGAGCTTGCTCAGGCTGTCGATGTGGGCTGCCGAGACGCTGGCTTGCAGCTGTTGCAGAGGCTTCAACGTTTTGGCCAGCGCGGAGCCAATTTTCCCAAGTTTCATTCGTCCGCTCTCCATATGAGATCCGTTTTATTGAGCGCGCGAGCGCTCCAAATTTATTACGTAATGCTATGAACTCCTTCGCATTGCTATTCGCTGCATAAGCGATACCCTGACCTGATTCCCGGTTCAGTAGGCTGCTGCGCGAAACAAAAGCCTCCTCTCCCACAAGTTGCGGGTTCAGTTTATGTTGCTTGAGCCGATCCAAAAGAAAACGGATAACATCGCGCTCATACAAAGTGATATTTGTTGAGCACATGGTGGCGACAACACCTGCGACTCTGAGATAGGGCCATAGAGTCTTTTCCTGCTCAAGCTGTGTCACAAAGCGATCCACAGCGTCGGCGGAGACATGATCGAGGATGGTTGGGATTAAGACGTGCGTGCTCGCGCAAAGAGCTTGAACAAACCCTGTCACCATCCGTGGCGGGGCATCTATGACGATACAATCGTACTTTGCCTGGACCTCGGGCTGGTGGAGTGCTGTTGCCATCCAGTATCTTGGATCGGCATCATCGGCGTAGCAGCCGAGCAGCCACTCAACCATCACGCGATTATCAGTCCGCGCCAAGTCATAGAATGCAGGTATGGCCCACATGCTCGGTGTTACCGAGCCACGATAATCAGGGGATGTCCAAGGAAGGTGGATTGCTTGCGCTTCGTAAAGGAGAATATTTTTCGAATCCGAAGCCCCCACCAATCGTGAAGCCGTCGAGCTTTGATTAGGCTTCGTTGGAGCCGGAATACCGCCATCCAACATCATCGACGAAAGCGAGCCCTGAAAATCCAAATCTATCAATAAAACGTTCTTTCCCTTGTAAGCATAATGTGCGGCTAAGTTTGCAGCAATTGTCGTTTTTCCCACTCCTCCCTTCAGATTGCCGACCGTGATGATGGGGATGCTGTTCTTCAACAATGCCGCGTAATTCGGCGGAAACTCCGGGCTTTTGGACAGCCACACCCCTGGACCATTTTCAGCAACTGCGGAAAGCGCGTTTGATATGCGGCTCTGACTATGAAACAAATTGCGTATATGTTGAGACGACCACTTCCAGGCTGTGACCAGTATCTTTACGAGCGCCAAACCGATCCCTGACGCAACCGCTGCGGATAGCGCCTTGTAAATTGTAAAATCGCCTTCCCACACCCGGAGATTGTGCAGGAAGTGTTCCAACCACTCATAGAACATACGCGTTACCTTCTCGCCGCCGAAGCGCTTACTCTCCGTATCCTATTTCGTTAAACTTTTATCCATAATTAACCTGAAACGCAATAATCATCCCCGCGCCGTGCCGCGCAATAATCGGTGTCGGAGCAGACGAACATCCGCCCGCCCTCGTCGTCCGTCACGACCTCGTCGAGATACACGCCCTCCGCCCCGCAGAAGGCGCAGGGCTGGTCAAACCGCGTGCGCTCAAACGGGTGGTCTTCAAAGTCCAGGCTCTCGACCCGCGTGAAGGGCGGCAGCGCGTAAATCCGCTGCTCGCGGCCCGCACCGAAAAGCTGCAGCGCCGGGCAGTTGTCCATCTTGGGGTTGTCGAATTTCGGGATGGGCGAAGGGTCCATCACGTAGCGCCCGGCGATCTTCACCGGATAGGCGTAGGTGGTGGCGATATGGCCGTGGCGCGCGATGTCCTCATACAGCTTGACATGCATCAGCCCGTAATCCTCCAGCGCGTGCATCTGGCGCGTCTCGCTCTCGCGCGGCTCCAGAAAGCGCAAGGGTTCGGGGATCGGCACCTGATAGACGAGGATCTGACCATCCGCCAGCGGCGTCTCCGGGATGCGATGGCGTGTCTGAATGATCGTGGCGTCAGCCGTGCGGGTGGTCGTCGCGACGCCGGCGGTGCGCTCGAAGAACTTGCGGATCGAGACGGCGTTCGTCGTGTCGTCCGCGCCCTGGTCGATCACCTTGAGCGTGTCGTCTGGCCCGATCACCGACGCCGTGACCTGCACGCCGCCTGTCCCCCAGCCATAGGGCATCGGCATCTCGCGGCTGGCAAACGGCACCTGGTAGCCGGGGATTGCGATCGCCTTGAGGATCGCGCGGCGGACCATGCGCTTGGTCTGCTCGTCGAGATAGGCGAAATTGTAGGCCGGCGCGCTCATTCGGCGGCCTCGCTGCTCGGCTCTTCACGCCGCGCTTCCCACTCGGCGCGAAGCTGGCGCACCAGCGCGAGTTCGGCCTGAAAATCCACGTAATGCGGCAGCTTGAGATGCTCGACGAAGCCGGTTGCCTGCACATTGTCCGCATGGCTGAGGACGAATTCGGCGTCCTGCGCGGGCGCGTTTGCCGGCTCGCCCAGCTCCTCGGCGCGCAGCGCGCGGTCGACCATCGCCATCGACATCGCCTTGCGCTCGCTGTGCCCGAAGGTCAGGCCATAGCCGCGCGTGAATTGCGGCGGCGCTTCCGCCGAGCCGGCGAACTGGTTGACCATCTCGCACTCGGTGATCGTGACCTCGCCGAGCGGCACCTCGAAGCCAAGCTCTTCCGGCACGAAGGACGCTTCGACCTTGCCCATGCGGATTTCCCCGGCGAAGGGGTGCGTCCGGCCATAGCCGCGCTGAGTGGAATAGCCGAGCGCGAGCAGGAAACCTTCGTCGCCGCGGGCCAGCGCCTGCAGCCGCAGATCGCGCGGGGCGGGGAAGTCGAGCGCGCCGCGCGTCACGTCGTTCACCTCCGCGCCCGTCGGCGGCTCGTTCTGCTCGATCAGCCCTTCGCGGCCCAGCATCGCGCAGACATGCGGCGCGGGTTCCGGCTCATGCTCAGGCTGCGGCTCGGATGCGGCGGGCTGTTCGCCACCTTCCATCAGCGACGGGTCGAGCAGGCGATGCGTGTAGTCGAAGGTCGGCCCGAGCACCTGCCCGCCGGGCAAATCCTTGAAGGTCGCGGAGATGCGCCGGCGGATCGACATTTCGGCTGTGTCGAGCGGCGCGGAGTAGCCGAAACGCGGCAGCGTGGTGCGAAACGCGCGGGCCAGAAAGATCGCCTCGATAAGATCGCCGCGCGCCTGCTTGATCGCCAGCGCCGCAAGGTCCGGGTCATAGAGAGACGCCTCGCACATCACGCGGTCGACCGACAGGCTGAGTTGCTCGCGGATTTGCGCGACCGTGATCTCCGGCACAGCCGGGTCGCCGCGCCGCGCCTTCGCCAGCAGCGCGTGCGCCGCCGCGATCGCCGCTTCGCCGCCTTTGGCCGCGACATACATCAGCCGGTCTCCACGATCTCCATGCTGCGGGGCAGCGCCGCGATCTGGCCGCTGCCCGCGAAAATGATATCGACGCCTTGCGGGAAGCGCGCATGGTTGTCGCGCCACTGCGCCACGAACTCTTCCGGCAGGGGAGCGGCGCTGAAGCGCGTCTCGCCGTCAATGCCCGGGCCGGTCAGCCGCCAATCTGCGCCGAAGTCCTCGACCTGAACGATGAGCGTCGCGGAGCGGTCGGGATAATCGGGCGTGCCATTCGGGTAGGCGTCGAGCGCCGGGGCGTTCCGCGCATTGGTGATGACAGCGAAATCGGCCAGCGCCGGCTCGTCGATCAGCCGCGCGCCCGTGTGAAACCGCAGGAACTGCGCAGCGGAGACGTCCACCCCTGCATCGCTCCACACCTTCGTCTCGAAATCGGCTAGCGTGAGCAGGACCGCCGCAGCCGCTGCGTTCAGCGGCGCAGGCGGCGGGAAGCCGACATCGACAGCGGCGATCCGGCCGGGTTGCGCCATCGCGGTCATCACGGCGCGGAACGCCTGCTGGCTCTCGCGCGCCGGATCGGTGAAGGCGCGAAAGACCATGTTCATGAGTCATCCTCCCCGCGAACGAGCGTGAAGAAGTTGACGCGCGTTTTTGCCGTCTCGGCGGCCTCGGCCTGACGCTCGGCGGCGCGCCGCGCTGCCACCGGAGCGACAAGCGCGTCCTCAAGCCGGGCACGCCACTGCGCATCCTGCCCGAGCGCATCGACGATCGCCGCCAGTCGCGCCTTCTGTTCGCAGCGGCCCAGCAGATAGGCGTAGCCGAGCGCATCGCCGACACGCACAGTCGCGCGCGTCACCGTTGCCTCGCCGACATTGAACGGCGCGCCGTCTCCGCCGATCCGGCCACGCAGCATCACCAGCCCCTGTTCCGGCGCGCGGATGTCCTCCGCATCCGGCAGCGGGCCGACCGCCTCAAGCGCCTGCTCAAGCTCGGCCTCGCTGGCCTGCGCGCAGATGCGCATGAGAGCCTGGCGCGCGGCAATCGCCTCCTGCTCAGGCATGGCTCCGGTTGGCGCCATTGAGCCGCACGCAGCGCAGCGCATAGCTGAGGTAATAACCGAGCGTCGCTGTCTTCGTGTTCGGGTCTTTGCCGCGATCGTCCCAGCGGCGCAGGCGCACGGCGTCATTGCAATAGGGGTTGGCCTCGAATTCCGCGACTTCAGCCTCGCTCATCGGCCCGCCCTGCAGCATCAGCGAATGCCGGGACATTGGCGAGAGCGCGTCGAGATAGCCCGGCTCCACGGCGCAGAGATAGCGCTTGGCCGCGACATGCAAGCGGACCGGCTCGGTGACATCCGGGCCGAACCATTTGGACAGGAATGCGTCGCCCAGCTCCTCGTGGCGGCGGTCTTCGTCATGCGCGGGCGCGTCGTCGAAACCGTCCTCCAGCAGATGACCGACATCATGCAGCAGCGCGGCCGTGATGAGCGCGGGCGAAGCGCCTTCGTTCTCCGCAAGCTGCGCGCATTGCAGCGCGTGCTGAAGCTGCGTGACAGGCTCGCCGCCATAAAGGTCGCTGCCGTGCTTCTCGACCATGTCGCTGAGGACGCTGCCGAGCGGGGCGTCCGGGGCGGTGGCGATGCTGGCGTCCGTCATGTCTGGGCCTCCTTCTGTGCTTTTGAAAGTGTCGGTTCAGCGTTTGAAATGTCGGCCTGCGCGCAGGCGTCGAAGAATGCGTCGATGAGGGGCAGGCCCTCGGTCTCGCTCAGGCCCACGGCGTAGACCCCGCCCGCACTGGCGCAGTCGGTAATTTCCAGAACGGCGAGCCGGGTGTCGCTGCCCACCTCGCCGGAGAGCACGACGCTGACGCCCAGCCCCGCGGCGGCGGCTTCCTTGACCGCTTCACGCGTCGGCATCACGAGCGGCGCGCGCAGCGCCAACCCGGCATCCCGGCACGCCGTCTCGACCACCTGCCGGGTCAGCGAGCCGTCCTCGCGCAGGATAAGCGTCTCGTCTGCCAGCTCCGCGAGCGTGATCGCATGGCGGTGCGCCAGCGCCGAGTTGGCGGCGACGCACAGCAGCGGGCGCTGGGGCCCAATCAACTGCGCGCGCACGCCATCCGGCACGTCGAGCAGCGTCATCACGCCAACATCGATCTCGCAGGCCGCGATCATCTGCAGCAGTTCAGCGGTGTTGCCCTGGCGCGCGGTGATCTCGACGGCCGGATGTTCGACCTTGAGCTGCGCCAGCACACGCATGGCGACCGATGGCGTGGAAAAGCCGACCTTGAGCCTTCCCCGCGCCATCGCGCCGAGTTCCTGCGCTGTCGCCTCGATGTCGCGGGCGCCCGCCAGCACGGCGCGGGCCTTGTTGTAGATCTCCCGCCCCGACGCGGTGAGCCGCACCCCGTGCGCCCGGTCGAGCAGCCGCAGCCCGCAGCTCGTCTCCAGCGTCTGCACGCGCTGGGAGACCGTCGGCTGGCTCAGGCCAAGCCACAGCGCTGCGCGCGAAAAACTGCCCTGCTCCACGACGGCGACGAACGCCTCAAGTTCATTGAGCGACAGCTTCACGCGCGCCGGCGCGGTTTTGTCGGCGGAATCGGCCATTTCCTGTCCATTCGAATCTCCGTGCCGCCTTCATACAGATGTCATCCAGAAATGCAATAACCCGCGGCGAATTTATTGGAGAAAGCAATTCGGCTGACAGCGGGGGGCGATAGGCAACTGTCATAAACCTCTAACACGCCTGTGGTTCATAAACGCCGAAATGCACGGAACGAGGATACGGCTTGATTGAATTTCGTAATGTTCGCAAGGAGTTCGGCCACGTCGTTGCGGTTAAGGACGTGTCGTTCAGCATCGAAAAGCCGATGATGGTCGGCGTCATTGGGCGCTCGGGCGCGGGCAAATCCACGTTTCTGCGGATCATCAATCATCTGACGCCGGCCACCGCCGGCGAAGTTTTTATCGAGGGCCGGAACGTTCTGGCGCTGCGGGGCCGGGCGCTGCGCCGCTGGCAGCGCGATTGCGCGATGATCTTCCAGCAGTTCAATCTCGTGCCGCGCCTCGACGTGATCACCAATGTCATGCTTGGGCGGCTGAACGGCCACGGCACCGTGCGCAGCCTGTTCAATATCTTCGGCCAGCAGGACATCGCCGACGGGCTTGCCGCGCTTGACCGGCTGGGAATCGCCGATCAGGCCATGAAGCGGGCGGAGGCGCTGTCCGGTGGTCAGCAGCAGCGTGTCGCGATTGCCCGCGCGCTCATGCAGGAGCCGAAATTGGTGCTCGCGGACGAGCCAATCGCCTCGCTTGATCCGCTGAACGCCGAGATCGTCATGAAGGCGCTGCGTGAGATCTACGAGCGCGACGGCAAGACCGTCATCTGCAACCTCCACACGCTCGATACCGCGCGCACTTATTGCGACCGGATCATCGGCATGCGCGAGGGCGAGATCGTTTTTGACGGCACGGCGGAGACCTTGAGCCGCGCCGCGGTGCGCGAGATTTACGGCGCGGACGAGGAGCTGAACGAGGCAGCGACCTCGACGAGCCTGGAGATAGCCGGCACGGGGAAGGCGGACGATAAGGCCTCGGCGGCAGCGGAATAACCGACGCTCGGTGTGAGTGCGGTTGTGTGCGTGAAGTGGTGTGGTTTTAACGGGAGACGACGATGAAGCTGACGAAACTGGTGCTTGCGGGCACGCTCGCCGCGGTGGCGCTGACCGGCGCGGCTCAGGCCGAAGAGGCGAAGATCGAGGAGTTCCGCATCGGCCTGCTGGGTGGTGAAAACGCTCAAGACCGCCTGCGCTCCAACGAGTGCCTGCGCGAGAAGACCGAAGAGTTGCTCGGCGTGCCGACCAAGCTGTTTGCGCCGGCCGACTATAACGGCGTAATCGAGGGCCTGCTGGGCGGCAACCTCGACATGGCCTGGCTGGGCGCCTCGGCCTACGCGAAGGTTTACCTGACCGACCCGGAGGCAGTTGAGCCCGTGCTGGTCAAGGTCAACACCGATGGCAGCCTCGGCTATTATGCGATCGCCTTCGCCCGCGCCGAGAGCGGCATCGACTCGCTGGAAAAAGCCAAGGGCCGCGAATTCAAGTTCGGCGATTCGAACTCAACCTCGGGCTACCTGATCCCGGCGATCGAACTGGAGCAGCAGGTCGGCGATCTGGAAGAGTATTTTGGCGAAGTGGGCTTTACTGGCGGCCATGAACAGTCGATCGTCGCTGTGTATAACGGCGACGCCGAGATCAGCGTCACCTGGTCCGATGGCCTCGGAAACTGGGAAGACGGCCACAACTCCGGCGCGTTCCGCAAGGCGGTCGACTCCGGCATTGTGGACATGACTGAGCTGGTTGAAGTGTGGCGCTCCAAGTTGATCCCTGAAGGCCCGATCGTCCTGCGCACCGGCTTGCCGACAAAGGTAAAGCTGCAGATGACCGGACTGATGGCGTCGCTGGAATCCATGGACGCAGAATGCGCTTATGGCGTGATGGCCGGCGAAGTGAAGGGCATCGCCCCGATCGACCACAGCGCCTATACCTCGGTGGTTGAAGCGCGCAAGCGTCTTTCCGAGTAACACCTGCCATGTGACGAGCGGCTCTGGCGGCAGGCGCGCCTGTCCCGGAGCCGCATTTAATTTAGGACCAGCCCATGTCTGTTGCGGCCCTCGAAACGCAGATCGTCGCGCTGGAACGTCAGCGGCGGCTCTACAGTGGCCTGTTGGTGCTCATCATCGCCACGATTCTTATTGCCGGTTACTCACAGGCCGAGGGGCTCAATTCTGGTAGCTTCTGGCTCGGCATTCAGAAATTCTTTGATTACCCCGGCGAAATTGTGCTGGAGGCGATTGACGCCGGCTGGGCGTTTCTCGGGCTGTTGTGGCGGTTCCTGCCCGCGCTGATCGAGACCATCAACATTGCGCTGGTCGCCACCCTGATCGGGACTGTGCTCGCTGTAATCCTTGCCTTCGCTGGCACGCGCCTGCTCGATGTCTGGCCGCCGCTGATCCCGATCACCCGGCGGATGATGGACATCATGCGCGCGTTCCCGGAACTGATCATCGCGCTGTTCTTGATTTATGTGTTAGGCGGCGGCCCGATCCCGGCGATGATTGCGGTCGCGTTCCATACCGCGGGCGCACTCGGAAAGCTGTTTTCCGAGGTCAACGAGAATATCGACCAGAAGCCGATCGAGGGTCTGCGCTCGGTGGGCGCGAACTGGATCGAGCGGATGCGCTTCGGCGCGCTGCCTCAGGTGCTGCCGAACTACTTGAGCTACATGCTCATGCGCCTGGAGATCAATGTGCGGGCCTCGGCAATCCTGGGTTATGTCGGCGCGGGCGGCATCGGTGTGGAGCTGCGTCGCACCATCGGCTGGGGACAGGGCTCGGGCGATGAAACCGCAGCGATCTTCGCGCTTTTGTTCTTCACCATCGTCGCGGTCGATCAGTTGTCATCTTACCTGCGGCTGCGCCTGACGCGCCCAAGTGGCAGCGAATAGGAGACCCGCCATGTCCGCAACCGATGCGATCAGCGCTGATGAGCAGTTCCGCCGCCGCACCGCCTTGCAGGTGAACACGCGCAAATGGTGGATCTTTGGCGCGCTCGCCGCGATCCTCGCCTATTTCGCCTATGCCTGGATCGAATTCGACGTTTCGAAGGTGCTCTCTGATACGCGCGGGCGTAACGCTATACTGCTCGGTACTGACGCGGTTTTACACAAGGTCCATGTCACCCGCAGCACGCGCACCGGCGAGATCGAGATCGCCGTAGAGGGTGAGCGCAACTCCACCTACGACACGCCGCCGGAGTGGGTGCGCCGTGACGGCGACCGCGCCGAGATCGACCTGGGCGAGGGCTATCGCGCAGTCATCGTGGGCGAGCAGGTGACGTTCTTTGCGCCGGGCTATGGTGAGATCACGGCGACAATCACCGAAGATGGCGTGCGCGCTGAGACTCCGCCCGGCCCGCTGCCGGCCTGGGCCAACATCAAACCGATCAAGGTCGATCTTCGGCCTACGTTGGAGCGACGCGTGCAGGTGACGCGCTCCAAGATCGAGGTTCACCGCTATTTCTTCGGCTGGGAAAACTTCTGGTTCCCGTTCGACTCGGAACTGAACGCCTATTCCTGGGGCGAACTCGCCGAACTTACGGTGAGCAGCGAACGGCTGAACCCCGACATGGCGAACTGGAGCTACATTGCCGAAACGTTTCTCTCCAATCCGGACTGGCAGCACCGCCGCGTATTCATAGCGCTTTATGAAACGCTGCTAATGGCCGTTCTCGGCACTCTGACGGCAGCCATCGCCGCGCTTATGCTCTCGATGCTGGCGGCGGCCAATTTCACGCCCTCGCGCGTGTTGCGGTTCTTCGTGCGCCGACTGTTCGACTTCCTGCGCGGAATCGACATGCTGATCTGGTCGCTTATCTTCATCCGGGCCTTCGGCCTCGGCCCGCTTACCGGCGCGCTGGCGATCGCGTTCACGGATACTGGCACGCTCGGCAAGCTGTTCTCAGAGGCTTTAGAGAATGTTGAAAAGAAGCCGATCGAGGGTGTGCGCTCCACAGGAGCAAATGCGCTCCAGCGCTACCGCTTCGGCGTGATCCCGCAGATCCTGCCGGTATTCATGTCGCAGACCATCTATTTCCTGGAGGCGAATACGCGTTCGGCCACAGTGATCGGCGCGCTTGGCGCTGGCGGAATCGGGCTGTTGCTGGTCGAGACAATGAACACGCAGCGCGACTGGGAGAACGTCGCCTATTTGATCGTGCTGACGATCCTGCTGGTCATCGCGATGGACACGCTCTCGGGCTATCTGCGCCGCCGGCTTATCAAGGGCCGGACGCAATTCGGGCCGCTGCCGGCGGCCTGAGGCTGGCCGCGCCCCATACTTCGCCGCGTTCGTCCCCGGCTCGCGGAACGGTCAGGTTCAGGCCCCGCGCGCCGTGCCCAGACGGCGTTGCGGTCGCCAATCACAACGTTCGGATTGCAGGGCAACGAAACGCCTTAACGTTCTGATTTCCGAACGTCGAAACATAGCTTTGACCGCTTTTTCTGTTGCAAACCATATACTTGGCAAATGGCACGCCGCTTGCTCAGTGCTTTTCAGTGACGCTCTGTCTCGGAGGTGACATGTCGCCGCTCGTCGTGCTTGGGCTATCCGCAGTCGGGAGTTTGCTCGCCATCTCACTCGTGTCAGCCAGTGGCCGTGTGGCGGGCTGGCCTGCGGCATTGCTGCCCGCCGCGCTGTTTGTCGGCCTGGCGACCCATCTGCCCGAAATCGCAGCAGGCGGCACAGTGGTTCAGGGCATCGCGTGGGTGCCGGCCCTGGACATTGACCTCGTCCTGCGGCTCGACGGGTTCAGCCTGCTGTTCGCGCTTCTGATCACGGGAATTGGCGCACTCGTGGCGGTCTACGCGGGCGCGTACTTCGCCGATGCGAAGCCGGGCGATCGCGCCTATTTCCTGGTCCTCATCCTGGTGTTCATGACGGCGATGCTCGGCACGGTGATGGCCGACAATCTCATCGTCATGTTCGTTTTCTGGGAGCTGACCAGTCTCGTTTCGTTTTTCCTGATCGGCTTCAAGCCAGAGACGCGCGCAGCGCGCGATTCGGCGCTGCAATCGCTGTTGATCACGGCCGGCGGCGGCCTGGCGCTTCTCGCGGGCATTCTTCTGCTCGGGATCGCGGCAGGCACATTCAGCTTTTCTGGCGTGCTGGAAAACGGCGATACCGTGATCGCCAGTCCATTATTCCCGGCGATCATCACGTGCGTGCTCATCGGCGCGCTCACCAAATCAGCGCAGTGGCCGTTTCACTTCTGGCTGCCAAACGCCATGCAAGCGCCCACGCCCGCGAGCGCCTACCTGCACTCCGCCACGATGGTCAAGCTTGGCGTCTATCTGCTGGCGCGCTTCGATCAGGCTTTCGGCGCGGAGCCGTTGTTTTACGTCCCCCTGCTGGCGCTTGGCGGGATGACCATGCTGGTCGCCGCCCTGCAAGCTCTGCGCAGTGAGGGCTTCAAGGCCGTGCTCGCCTATTCCACGGTCGCATCCCTTGGAACCCTGGTCATGCTGATCGGTCTTCAGGGGCCGACCGCCGACCTGGCGGTGGTCGGCTTCCTGTTTGCGCACGCACTGTACAAGGCCGCGCTGTTCTTCTGCGCCGGTACGGTGATCCACGCCACGGGCGTGGCCGATCTGCGTAGCCTGGGCGGCTTGGCTCGCCACCTGCCGATGACGGCGACCGCCACCGTTCTCGCCAGCCTGTCAATGGCGGGACTGCCGTTCTTCGCCGGCTATGCCGCGAAGGAGCTGCTGGTTTCCGCCACGCTGAACGGCACCGCGTTGCCCTGGGTTATCGGGGTCGGCGTCGTGACCAACGTTGTGCTCATCGCGGTCGCCGGCATCGTGACGCTGCGGCCCTTTTTCAAACGCGCGCGGGTCGGCGAACTCGAACTGCGGCATGGAGAGACGCTGGGGCTGGGACTACCGGCGGCGATGCTGGCTCTTGCCGGCGTCCTGGTCGGTGTGCTGCCGAGTCTGTTCGCCTCTGGCCTGTTGGCGCCGGCCGCGAGCGTGCTCGCTGGACAGGCAGTGACAGCCGACCTGTCCGTGTTGCCCGGCTTGACGACCAAACTCGGCCTGACCCTCGCGATGCTGGCCGTCGGGTTGGCGATCGCGTGGTACTGGGTCCCGATCCATCGGCGAATGAAGACACATCCGTTTGCGCGGATGGGATCCGCCTCCCGGATCTACGATCGCGCGCTGGCCAGGCTGATGGCGGGTGCGGGCACAGCCGCCGAGTGGATGCAAACCGGCAGCCTGCGCGCCTACGCGGCGACATTAATTGCCGTTACCGCCGTCGCTATGGTGATCGCGGTCGCCGGGCTCGACGGCGCGACGCTGAGCGACGCCGGCGGCGAACTGGCGTTGCGTCCATATCTGCTGGTGATACTCGGCTTTATGGTGGCGGGCGCTGCCGTCGCGGCGTTCGGCCGCTCGCTGCTGGCGTCGGTCATCGGCGTCGGCATGGTCGGCTACGCGATCGCGCTGGTGTTCCTGATGAACGGCGCACCGGACCTCGCCTTCACGCAGTTCTCGGTCGAACTGCTGTTCCTGGTGATCATGATGGCGCTGCTGCTGCGCCTGCCGATCGGCGGCTGGTTGTACCGCTCGCCGGCGGAGCGGCCCGGCGACCTGATGCTTGCTGGAACCGTCGGGATCACCCTTGCCCTCGCCGTGATCGCGGTCATGGCGGCGCCGTTCGATCCGCGTCTGTCGGTGTATTTCGGCGACACAGCCTATACCGAGGCCTTCGGCCGCAACGTCGTCAACGTCATCCTGGTCGATTTCAGGGCGCTCGACACGCTGGGTGAGATCGCCGTCGTCGGCTTCGCTGCAATCGCGATCTGGGCGCTGCTGCGCGGCCGTCGCGCGTCGAGCCTGAAAGAGGAGACCTGAAGCCCATGAACTCCGTCATTCTCTGCGCCCTGGCGCGGCTCTTCTTCTTCGCCATGCTCGTGTTCTCGGTGTTCATCCTGCTGCGCGGCCACAACGAGCCGGGCGGCGGCTTCATCGGCGGGCTCGCCGCCTCGGCCGCCTTTGCCGTCATGACCATGGCCTTCGGGGTCGAGGCCGGGCGGCGCTGGCTGTTCGTCCATCCGATCGCGCTGCTCGGCATCGGCCTGTGGTTGGCGATCCTGTCCGGCCTTGCGCCGCTTCTGGCCGGTCAGGCCCCGTTCCTCACCCACCTCTGGACCAGTCTTGGCGGCATAAAGCTCGGCACCACGATCATTTTCGACCTGGGGGTCTACCTCGTCGTGCTGGGCGGCGTGCTCGCCATCCTGTTCCGGCTCTATGACACACAGGCTGCGGAGGCCCAGTAATGCTTTTCGCTTATGCCGTCGCTACAGGCGCAGTCGCGGCCGCCGGCGTCTACATGATGCTGGAGCGCAATGTCTTCCGGGTCGTGCTCGGCCTGGCCATGCTCGCGACCGCCGCGAACCTGGTCATCTTCCTGGCGGGCGGGATCGGCCCGGTGGACCCCGCGATCATAACGTCCGGCAACGATGTCCTCGCCGAGGCCGCGTCAAATCCGCTGCCGCAGGCGCTCGTGCTCACCGCGATCGTGATCGGCTTCGCTCTGATCGCGCTGGCGGCCGTGCTGGCCTATCAAACCTACAGCGCGCTTGGCACGCTTGACGGCGATGCGATGACCGCCGCCGAAGAGGATGGCAGCCCGTTCGATGCGTCCGGGACATCGGCGTCGGATCAAGAGGGCCGGGCATGACCGATCTGCTCGCCATCGCCCCGCTGCTGCTACCCGTCGTGCTGGCAGCCGCGACTGCGACAGCCTGGACCCGCCCGGACATTCAGCAGGCGATCACGCTGTCTGGCACGACCGCTCTGCTTGTCATCTCGATCTGGCTGGTGTGGACGGTCGTCACCCAGGGGCCGCTCGCGACCCAGCCGGGCGACTGGCCGGCCCCCTTCGGCATCACGATCTTCGCCGATCGCCTGTCGGCGGCGATGGTGCTGGTTTCGGGCATACTCGCCATGGCGACCGTCGTGTTCGCCCGTGCGGGGCTGCCGGAGACGGCGGTCGCGGGCGGCTTCCATCCGCTGTTCCACGGCCTGATGCTGGGCGTGAACGGCGCTTTCCTGACCGGCGATGTCTTCAACCTCTACGTCTGGTTCGAGGTGATGCTGGTCTGCGCGGTCGGCCTGCTGATGCTGCGTCGGCGCGGGGCGGAACTGGACGGCGCGTTCAAATACATCGCGCTCAACCTGTTCGGGACCATCCTGTTCCTGATGGCGGTCGGGCTGCTGTACGGGGTCACCGGCACGCTCAATATGGCCGACCTGGCCCGCGTGCTGCCCGAAACGGAAAGCTCGCCCGCGCTGGTCGCCGCGACGTTGCTGTTCCTGCTCGCCTTCGGCATCAAGGCGGCGTCGTTCCCGCTCTTCTTCTGGCTCCCGTTGAGCTATCACACCACCGTGATCGCGGTCTCGGCGATCTTCGCGGGCTTGCTGACGAAAGTCGGCGTCTACGCGGCGATTCGTATCTTCACCCTGCTGTTCGAGGTCGAGGAGCGCGCGCTGGCCGACGTCGTGGCCTGGGCCGCGGCGGCAACGATGATCACCGGTGTGCTCGGGGCCGTCGCGCAGTGGGATGTGCGCCGGATACTGTCGTTCCACATCATCTCCCAGATCGGCTACATGATGATGGGCCTCGCGATCGCGACCCCGGCGGCGATCGCGGCGGCGGTGTTCTATGTCGTCCACCATATCATCGTGAAGGCCAATCTGTTCTTCATCGCCGGGGCGATCGAGCGGGCAGGCGGCTCCTACGATTTGCGCCAGACCGGCGGGCTGATGAAGAGCCACCCCTTTCTGGCGGCGCTGTTCCTGATCCCCGCGCTTTCGCTGGCGGGCCTGCCGCCGTTCTCGGGCTTCTGGGCGAAAGTGCTGGTGATCGACGCGTCCTTCCAGGGCGGGAACATGTGGCTGGGTGCGGTCGCTCTGGTGGTGGGCCTGCTGACGCTCTTGTCGATGTCCAAGATCTGGCTGGGCGCGTTCTGGAAGCCTGCGCCGGAGGCCCGCGCGCACGTGCATCTCCCGATGGCGATGCTCGCCCCGATCGCCGGGCTCGGCGCTATCACGGTGGCGATCGGCTTGATGGCGCAGCCGCTGGTCACCTACAGCCAGCAGACCGCTGCCGAACTGAGCGATCGGGAGCGCTATATCGGCCTCGTCCTTAGCCCCGGCGATGCCAGCACCACCCAGGTCGCGGACGAAACGTCGCCGCTCGACCCCCGCGATGCGGGCGACGGGCCGCGCGCGTCCAGCTACACGGAGAGCCGCTAATGCTCCTCATCCACATCATCCGGGATACCTGGCTGTGGGCCTCGCTTGGCGTGCGGTTTCTGATCGAGTTGACGCGCTCGGCGCTCTCGGTTGCCTGGGCGATCGTCAATCCTAACGCCCAGCTGCGTCCCGCGATCATCGCAGTGCCACTCGACCTGAAGACGGACGCCCGGATCGCCGCGCTCGCCAACATGGTGACGCTGACGCCGGGCACCACGTCGCTGCATGTCAGCGATGACCGCAAGATCCTCTATGTCCATGTTCTCGACTGCGATGATGAGGCCGACGTGATCGCGTCGATCAAGTCCAGCTTTGAAGACCGTTTGAAGGCTACGGAGGCCGTCTCCCGATGATCGAGACCCTGGTCCCATACCTCGATGTGCTGAAACTGATCCTGCTGTTGCTGATGATGGCTGGCCTGGCGTTTACCGGCATCCGGCTGGTGATCGGACCCGGCGTTGCCGACCGGTTCATCGCGCTGGACATGCTGACCGTGCTGGCTGTCGCGCTGTGCGCCTTGACCGCGGCGATCACCGGCCGTCGAGAATTCCTGGACGTTGCTCTGGGGCTGGCAGTGACCGGCTTCGTGGCGACGGTGGCGCTGGCCGTGTTCCTCGAACGCAAGAGGGCCAAGTGATGAGCCCGCAGCTTATTGATATCCTGAGCGTCGCTGGCAAGCTGGTCGGCGTTGCCTTTCTGCTGGTGGCCGCAATAGGCGTCATGCGGTTTCCGGATCCGTTCATGCGCATGCATGCTGCGACCAAGGCGGGCACGCTGGGCGCCGGTCTGGTGGTGATTTTTACCGGGCTCTACATGGATCAGCCGGGCGCCGTGCTCACCTCGATCGGGATCGTCGTGTTCCTGCTGGCGACCCTGCCGGTCGCCGCGCATCTGCTGGGGCGCGCTGCCTACGTTTCCGGCGCGCCGTTCGAAGTGGCCGACCAGCGCGATGCGCTCGAAGGGGTCCTCCCGCGCGAGCGGCTTCCGCTTGAACAGCGGCTCAAGAGGGGTGACGGCGGGCCGGCTGGCGCTCCGTTCTGGACCGCGTCCGGCGACGCGCCGGACCAAGCGGCGGGGCCGTCCCCGGGACCAGAACCCGACAACTTCGCCGAGCTGCCGCCGATGACGCCGCTGTCGGATGTGACCGTGCCAGTGCTGGAAACGCTACCAGCGACGGCCTATCGCCGCGCAGCCGCGCTGGCCGCGGATGCCGGCGTTCCCGCGACGGCGCTCGCGACGCTTGACAGGCGTCTGGTCGACCACGCCGACCGCCAAACGGCGGCACAGGCGCTCGCCGAGATGCGCGACGCCCTCGACCGGCTCATCGAGGGGCGGCTGACCGACCGCCGGTACACGGTGCAGTACGACGAGACGGACCCGATCAATCTGGCCCACACGCAGCTTTCGGCCGCGGGCTTGTTGGTACTGCCCCAGCGTGGTTGGTTCAATCACGGCGTCGGGCTGCCCGTCACCTGCTTTCAGCGTTCAAGCGACAAATTGCTCGCCTTCGCCGTGGCCGCGCCGTCGCGAAAGCTCTTCCTTCCGGATGAACCCGTCGTGGTCAAGCGGGTCCTGGTCATCGACAACGGGAGCATGGTTGTGGCTGCCCAGTTGCGCTGGGTCATCGCCCACCGGATCTGGCCGGATGCCGAGATCCTCGTGGCCGCCGAGGAAGCCCGCGAGCTGTCGGCCCGCAGGCGCGCATACCTGACGACCGTAGCTGAGTCCGCTGGCGGCCAGGTTGCCTTCGCCGAAACCGGCGGGATTGAGAAGCACGTTTATCGATGCGAGGCGATCTGCTTGCCAGGGCTGAAGCCGCCGTTGCGCACCGACTGGTACGGACAGTTCTGGCTGGACCGGATTGCCCCCAATTGGCGCGGCGAGGTGCTGGTCCCTTAAGCCGGGACGATCTATATCCCTGGATATGGATCAGTTTGTTGCGCAGGCGGCGTGCGGACGCCCACAAAGATGACATCGCACGAGGACAGCACCGCCAGACATCGAAAACAAGGCTGGCCTGCACTGCGAAGCATGCGCCCGGCAGCTGGGCTCAAACGGCTCGCGGCGCGGCTGCACGGCCTCCCCTTGGCTGCGAAGCTGCCTGCTTTTGTCGCCCTTCTGACCTTCGTCGTCGCCCTTGCAACCACGCAAGTGGCGCTGTCTCTTTCGGAACAGCGTGAAGACCGGATCTATGCGCAGGCGGCCGGGATGGTTCTGGACGGGGTGCGCGGCTCGGTCGAGCCCTATCTCGACGGCGGCGTCGCTGCGGTGGAGCGCGCGCTTGCCCGCAAGCTCGGCTCCCAGGACGGGATGCGTGTCGCTGCCCTCCAGGCCACTTGGCGGGACGACAGCGGGACGCAACTTGCCGCAAGCGTTGTCGACCCGCGCGCCGGGAGCGACCTTTCAGCATTCGCCGCACGGGCCTTCGTTGCGGACAGACCAGAGCAGGCTTCGTGGCAAGCGCGGGGCGACCTCGCGATCGCCGTCCAGCCGGCCGCGGTTTCGGGCGGCCCCGGCGTGCGCGCCGTGCTCGACCTTACGCCGCTGAACGCGCAGCGCCGTGCCGATCGCTGGTTATTCGTCGCGATCAACATAGCGCTCGCGGCGGTGGGCGCTCTCATCGCCTTCTTGTATGTCCGTCGCGTTCTGACCCCGGTGTATGAATTGACCGAGCGGCTTTCGGCCGAAAAAATCACCGAGGCCCCGGATCACCTGGCTGAGCAGCCCATTACAACGGAAGTCGGCCAGCTGCAGCGCGTTCTCGCCCACCGGCTGGAGATGGAGCGCGAACGCAACGCGGCTTATCAGGAACTCGCCGAGCGTGAACGCGCCGAGAGCCTGGCCGCCATCGCCGCGAGTCTGGCGCACGAGGTGCGCAATCCGCTGGCCGGGCTGCTCAATGGGGTTTCGACGCTGCGCAGGTTTGGGGACGATACCAATGTGCGCGCGCAGACGGTCGATTTGATCGAACGCGGTCTCCGCTCTCTCGAAAGGGTCACAACGGCGGCGCTGTCGACCTATCGCCCGCCGGACGAGCAGCGCGGCTTCACCAACCAGGATCTGGCGGATCTGATTGTTCTCGTCGCCCCCGAGGGCCGGCGGCGCGGCGTCGAGCTGGCGCGCGAGGGCGAGTTGACGCGGCCCCTGGTCACGGATGCGAACGCTCTGCGACAGGTGCTGCTGAACCTCCTGCTGAACGCCGTCCGGGCCACCCCTGATGGCGGCTGGGTCCGCCTGCGGGTGCGTGACTTCGCCACAGCGGTCTCGTTCCAGGTGATCGATACCGGCAACGGCCTGCCAGAGGCGATCCGCGCCTTCCTGCGCGGCGAGGATGATGGCCGTCTGCGGCGCGGCCAGGGGCTGGGCTTGTGGACCGCGCGCCGTCTGGTCGACGAGATCGGCGGCAGGCTAAGCGCGGCGAGCCGGCCCGGCGGCGGCACATCCGTCACGGTCACGATCGTTGACGGCTCAAGCGAGGAGCGGTCGGCGACCGCGCCTACCGGGGAAGTGAGTCATGATGCCGGATAAAGGCGTTGTCGCCGTCATCGAGGACGATCAGATCGTCGGCAGCTCACTGGAGCAGCGCTTGGCCCTGGAGGGCTACACCGTCGCCTGGTACCGCAGCGGCGCCGAGGCGCTGCAAGGGATCCAGCGGGGCGCGCCAGACGCCGTGCTGTGCGACATCCGGCTCAGCGACATGGACGGCGAGCAGGTGATGCGCCGCGCCTTCGGCACGATCGGGGCGGTTCCGACCATTTTCATGACCGCCTACGCATCCTTCGAGCAGGCGGTGCGCCTCGTGCGTCAGGGCGCCCGCGACTATGTCACCAAGCCGTTCGACCTGGACCAGCTTCTGGAAAAGCTGGCCGCTGCCATCGCACCGCATGGCGCGGCCGCGCGGACGGAGGACCCCTTCGCGCTTCTGGGGGCCTCAGCGCAGATGGCGCGCGTGCGGCGCTTGCTTGAACGCGCGGCCGAGGTCACATCCCCCGTCCTGCTGACCGGCGAAACCGGCACGGGAAAGGAAGTCGCCGCGCGCTTCCTGGCCAGCCGTGGGCGGGGGGCCGGCAAACCCTTCGTTGCCGTCAATTGCGCCGCGCTCACGCCGGACCTCGCGGATAGCCAGCTGTTCGGCCACGAAAAGGGCGCTTTCACGGGCGCCAACGCGCGCCATCCCGGAATGTTCGAACAGGCAGGCGATGGCACCCTATTCCTGGACGAGATCGCGGAACTGCCGCTCGACCTGCAGGCCAAGCTTCTCCGCGTGGTTCAGGACGGCGAGGTCCGGTCTCTGGGCGCGGCCTCGACGTTCAAGGCGCGCGCGCGGCTCGTGTGCGCCACCAATCGGGACCTGAGCGCGGCGGTCCAGTCGGGCCAGTTCCGCGAGGATCTGTTCTACCGGCTGAGCGTGATCTGCTGCGAGTTGCCGCCGCTGCGCGAGCGGCCGGAGGAGGTCGCCGGGTTGCTGCAATTTCTCGGCAGCGCGATCGCGAAGGAGATCGGCGCGCCACGCTTCGAGCTTGACCCCGAAGCGATCCGGCAGGCCGAGCTGTTCCCCTGGCCCGGCAATGTGCGCGAGCTTCGTAATCGCCTAGAGCGCGCGATCGCTTTATCGGAAGACGGGGTGATCCGCGGCATCGATCTGTTCCCGGACAGCGCGCCATCCGAACCCGCGTCCCATGATGCGCCCGTCTCCCTAGCGGAAGCGCGTGAGGCCGCGGAACGCGCGCATATCGAGCGGGTGTTGGCCGCCTGCGGGATGCGCCAGCAAGAGGCGGCGCGTCGGCTCGGCATATCCCGGACGACCTTGTGGGAAAAAATGAAACGCTACGGAATCGACGCATCGAAAGGCGGAGAGACGTGATCGGGCCCCGGCCGAGGGCATCCTCAACGACACCCCGGTCTTCAACTAGAGCAGATTCAATTTAATCCAGATCATATCCGGATGCGGCGAAGTAGTTTGC
>CAYYSM010000011.1:0-20811 GCA_964474225.1 uncultured Hyphomicrobiaceae bacterium | reverse complement strand
ATCGGATGGGACAGCCAGGAACCGGCCTCAAGCAAGTCAGCCTGAACCTGCCGGCCACGCCGGAGGACATTGCCGCGCTCGAACTCGGCTCCATCGTCTACATGAATGGCGTCGTCTACACTGCGCGCGAAGGCGTCTACCAAAAGGTGATCGGCGAAGGGCAGCCGCTGCCCGTCAATCTCACCGGCATCAGCAACGCCAATTTCCATTGCTCGCCCGCAGCGGCTCAGCAGGATGACGGCAGCTATCGCATCGGCGGCGTCACGGCGACGGCCAGCTTCCGCTTTTCCAAGTGGATGCAGCAGTGGCTGGAGCTGACCGGCACCAAGATCATCATCGGCAAGGGCGGAATGCCCAGCGAGGATTACAAGAAGACGCTCGCGCCGATGGGCGCGGTCTATCTCACAACCGTCGGTTATGGCACCGGCGCGCTGCTCGGGCGCGGCATCAAGGGCGTGCGCGACGTGTTCTGGATGGATGAACTCGGCATCGCGCAGGCCATGTGGCTGTTCGAGGTCGAGAATTTCGGCCCGTTCATCGTTGACAGCGACCTTGCGGGGAACTCGCTCTTCGCGCAGCATGGCGAGCAGGTCAACGCGAACATCGACCAGCTTTATGAAGGACTCAAACCGCCGGCTCTGCACCGTTATGGCGAGACCGGCGACCGCACCGACGAGGTCATGTAGCGCAAGGCTTTTGCGCCAAGAACACGGCGAGGAAACGATCATGGAGCAGATCACCCATTATATCGGCGGCCAGCGCGTGGATGGCACGGGCGAGCGGAGCGCCGACGTATACAATCCGGCCATCGGCGAAGTCGTCCGTCAGGTCCGGCTGGGCAGCAGCGATGATGTCGCGCGCGCCGTCGCCACTGCGAAGGCGGCATTTCCCGCCTGGTCGCGCACGCCGGCTCTGCGCCGGGCGCGCATGATCGACCGCTTCAAGGAGTTGGTGCGCGCGAACGCCGACAAGCTGGCGCAGGCCATTTCCGAAGAACACGGCAAGACGCATGATGATGCGCTGGGCGAGGTTCAGCGCGGGTTGGAGGTCGCCGAATTCGCCGCGGGCGCGCCGCAACTGCTGAAGGGTGAATTCAGCGAAGACGTTGGCACCGGCGTTGACAGCCATGCGGTGCGCCAGCCGCTGGGCGTCGTCGCGGGCATCACGCCGTTCAATTTCCCTGTCATGGTGCCGATGTGGATGTATCCGGTGGCGCTCGCCTGCGGCAACACCTTCGTCCTCAAGCCGTCCGAGCGCGATCCCTCCGCTTCGCTGATCGTGGCCGATCTGCTTGCGGAGGCCGGCGTGCCGGAGGGCGTCTTCAACGTCGTCCAGGGCGACAAGGAAGCGGTGGATGCGCTTCTCACCCACCCGGACGTTCAGGCCGTCAGTTTCGTCGGCTCCACGCCGATCGCGAAATACATCTACACGACCGGCACAGCGAACGGAAAGCGAGTCCAGGCCCTGGGCGGCGCGAAGAACCACATGGTCATCATGCCCGACGCCGATCTCGACATGGCGGTCGATGCGCTGATGGGCGCGGCCTACGGCTCGGCGGGCGAACGCTGCATGGCGATCTCGGTGGCGGTGCCGGTGACGGATAAGGTCGCCGACGCGCTGGTCGAGCGCATGGCGCCGCGCGTGCGCGAGTTGAAGATCGGCCCCGCAGTTGATCGCGGCGTGGAAATGGGGCCGCTCGTCACGGCCGAGGCGCTGGAGCGCGTGCGCGGCTACCTCGACAAGGGCGTCGCGGAAGGTGCGGAGCTCGTCGTGGACGGGCGCGACTTCAAGATGGAGCGCCAGGGCTATGAGAACGGCTATTTCATCGGCGGCAGCCTGTTCGATCGGGTGACGCCGGAGATGTCGATCTGGCAGGACGAGATTTTCGGCCCGGTGCTGTCCGTGGCGCGCGCGCAGGATTACGAGAGCGCGGTCGATCTCGTCCACAAGCACCCCTATGGCAATGGCGCGGCGATCTTCACGCGCGACGGCGATGCCGCACGCCAGTTCACCCAGGACATCGAGGTCGGCATGGTCGGCGTGAACGTGCCCATTCCGGTGCCGATGGCGTTCCACAGCTTTGGCGGCTGGAAACAATCGCTGTTCGGCGACCACAACATTCACGGGCCGGAGGGCGTGCGCTTCTACACGCGGCTCAAGACCATGACCACGCGGTGGCCCAAGGGCGTGCGCGGCTCGGAATACACGATCCCGACGCTGGGTTGAGAAGAATGCGCCGGGCGGGTTCCCTCGCCCGGCATTTTTCGGTTTGATAATTCAATAATTCATGCTTTATTAGCTTTATGGATGATCGGACAGCGGTACAAGCGCTCGCCGCGCTTGCGAACGAACATCGGTTGTGCATTTTCCGCACGCTCGTTCAGGCGGGCCCAAGCGGGATGCGCGCGGGCGAACTGGCCAAACGGCTGGGCATCAGCGCGACGAACCTCTCGTTCCACCTGAAGGAACTGGACCGCGCCGGCCTGCTGGTGGCGACGCGGCAGGGCCGCAACATCGTTTACGCCGTGCACATCGACGGCATACGCGAATTGCTCGCCTTTCTGACCGAGGATTGCTGCCAAGGCCGCCCGGAGTTGTGCGGGGAAAGTCTTGCTGCCGCCCAAGTATGTGAAACTGACGACCCAACCCCCGCACGGGAGGATCGAGATGAGTGACAAGGTGTTCAACGTTCTGTTTCTGTGCACGCATAACTCGGCCCGATCGGTCATTGCTGAATGCGTGCTGATCCGGCTCGGCCGGCGCAGGTTCCGCGCCTTCAGCGCCGGCAGTTCGCCGCGCGGGGAAGTTCACCCGTTCGCACTCGACCTATTGCGCGAGTTGAACTACGACACCAGCGAATTGCGCTCCAAATCCTGGGACGAATTCACCGGCGCATACGCGCCGCAGCTCGATTTCGTCTTCACCGTCTGCGACAACGCCGCAGGCGAGGTTTGCCCGATCTGGCCGGGACAGCCCATGACCGCGCATTGGGGCTTGCCCGACCCGTCCGAGGCGACTGGCACGGAGGCCGAGCGCCGCTATGCGTTCGCCGACTGCCACCGGATGCTGTTCCAGCGCATCGGCATCTTCACGAGTCTGCCGTTCGAGTCGCTCGACCAACTCAGCCTGCAGCGCAGATTGGACGATATCGGCCAGAGCACTGCCGACACCAGCGAAACCGCATAGACGGAATGAATAGCCAGACATGACCGCAATTGCACAGACACGCCCCCAGCTTGGGTTTCTCGACAGGTTCCTGACCGTATGGATCTTCGCCGCCATGGCGCTGGGGATCGTGCTGGGCAGCGTGTTCCCGTGGCTGCCGCCGCTCCTCGACAGCGCCTCGGTCGGCTCGACCAACATCCCGATCGCGATCGGTCTCATTCTGATGATGTATCCGCCGCTGGCGCAGGTTCGCTACGAGGCGCTGCCCCGCGTGTTCTCCGATTGGCGGGTGCTTTTGTTGTCGCTGGCGCAGAACTGGCTGATCGGGCCGTTGTTGATGTTCGCGCTGGCCGTCATGTTCCTCTCGGATTACCCGGCCTACATGACCGGCGTGATCCTCATCGGGCTGGCGCGGTGCATCGCGATGGTGCTGGTCTGGAACAAGCTGGCGCACGGGAGCAATGAGTATGTCGCCGGGCTGGTCGCGTTCAACAGCATCTTCCAGCTGCTGTTCTTCTCGGTCTATGCGTGGCTGTTCCTGACGATCCTGCCGCCGCTGTTCGGCCTTGAAGGCCAGGTGATCGACGTGGAGTTCGCCACGATCGCCGAGGCGGTGGCCATCTATCTCGGCATCCCGTTCGCCGCCGGCATCATCTCGCGCTACGGCCTGATCCGGCTGAAGGGCGAGACCTGGTTCAAGACGGAGTTCAGCCCGCGCATCGGCAAGATCACGCTGATCGCGCTGTTGTTCACCATCGTCGCGATGTTCTCGCTGAAGGGCGGCATGGTGCTGGAATTGCCGGTCGACGTGCTGCGCATCGCGGTGCCGCTGGCGATCTACTTCTTCCTCATGTTCCTGATCTCGTTCGCGATGGGCAGGCTGATCGAGGCGGATTATCCGCGCACCGTGTCGATCGCTTTCACCGCCGCCAGCAACAATTTCGAGCTGGCGATTGCCGTTGCGGTGGCGACCTTCGGCCTGGCCTCGCCGGTTGCCTTCGCCACGGTGATCGGGCCACTTGTCGAGGTGCCTGTTCTCATCACGCTGGTCAGCGTCGCGCTCTGGTTCGGGCGGCGTTACTTCCCCCGCACGCTGCCGGCGGATGCGCGCGAGCCTTGAGAACCCTAGTAGTCTGGCTCAGACATTTGCCTCCCCGCGCAGCACCCACCCGAGCAAATGTCTGAATCATAAAGACCACTAGTAACTTATTGAATTTAGTGGAGCTTTTAAATTTGATATTTGAGCAAGAACCTGGCTGCAAGCGGGACTCAAATGTCAAATTCGCTCCACTAGCGCGGACAAGAAGTGTTGGAAAACTGAGCGCGCCTTGCCACAGGCGCGCCCTCGCGCGTTAGAATGCCGGAGGATCGGGCAAACACTGACGCATGGGGTTCGCAGGATGAGCTACATGGAGCCGAAGCCGGTCAACGCGGATTTGACCGCGCGCGCCGTCGTGGACAGCAACGAGCTGGAATGGCTGGCCTCGCCGGAAGAAGGCGTAGAGCGCCGCCCGCTGGAGCGCGACGGCGGGGAAGTCGCGCGCGCCACCAGCATCGTGCGCTACGCCGCGGACAGCAGCTTCTCCGAGCACACGCATGGCGGGGGCGAGGAATTCTTCGTTCTCAGCGGCACCTTCTGCGACGAAACCGGCGAATTTCCCGCCGGCAGCTACGTCCGCAACCCGCCGGGGTCGAGCCACAAGCCGTTCTCGCGCGAAGGCTGCACGATCCTCGTGAAACTGCGCCAGATGCGCGACGACGACACGCAGCGCGTCGTGGTCGACACCAATCAAGCTGAATGGCACGCGGGCGAGAACCCGGCGCATCACGTTATCCCGCTGTTCGAGGGACCGGATGAGCGCGTCACGCTGGAGAAGCTGGATGCGGGCGGGTCGCTCGCCCCGGTAGAGCTTGAGGGCGGCGACGAGATTTTCGTGATCGCCGGCAGCTTTCAGGACGAGCACGGGACATACCGCAAAGGCGCCTGGATCCGCAATCCGGCCGGCACGCGCCACGGCATCGAAAGCCCGGAAGGCTGCCTGCTTTGGATCAAGCGCGGGCACCTGCCGCGCGGCTAGTCAGCGAATCTGGCATTTGCTACGGCGGACGCGGCGCGGGGAGGCAAATGTCTGGATCGGACCCCTAGCTGACGGCGCGGACCGCGCTCTCGCGTGGCGCGCAGGTCGAGTTGCGCAGCATCAGTTCCGATGGGATGAGTATGCGCGACGGCTCGGGCGAGCGGCCGTCGATCAGGGCGGCGATCATGTCCGCCGCGCCGCGGCCAATGCGCTTGGCGGGCAGCCGCACCGTGGTCAGCCCCGGCTCGATCTCCGCGGACCCCTTGAAGTCTCCGATCCCGACGATCGACAGATCACGCGGCAGTTCCAGCCCGAGCGCGTGCCCCGCATAAATCGCGCCATGCGCGATGATGTCATTGCCGCAGATCAGCGCCGTGGGCGGGTCGCCCCCTTCGAAAACCGCCTTCACCTTCGTTTTCGCCTCGGTGATGTTGTAGGAGCAGTCGATGATCCTGTGGTCCGGGATGTCGATTCCCGCGGTCTCCGCCTCCTCGCGGACGGCATTCATGCGGTCGCGGGCGCGGTCGTTGATCTGCACGTCCGGGAACATCAACCCGATGTCGCGATGGCCGAGATCGATGAGGTGCCGCGCCGCCAGGCGTCCGGCTTGTTCGTTTTCCGTGCCGATACAAGGAATGTCGGAGTCGGGACGGTAGTTCCACATCGCAAGGAACGCCGTGCCCTGCCCTTTCAGCATCTTGAAGACGTCCGCCTGGTGATCAAAGCCAACAAGCGCAACGCCGTCCACGCGATGCTCCAGCAGGGAGCGCAGCAGTTCGACTTCCAGTTCCAGATCATAACCGTGCGCGGCGATCAGCAGCGTGCGCTCAGACGCCCGCAGGCGCGTCGCAAAGGCCTGGGTCACTTCCGCGAAGATCGCGTTGTCGATGGTGGGCACGATCAGCCCGACCGCCCCGGAGCGCCGGTTCTGCAGCGCGCCGGCCGCGCGATTGCGGATATAGCCGAGTTCGGCGGCCGCGCGTTCGATCCGCTCGCGCGTCGGGGGCCGAACCACGGACGGCGAGTTATAAAACCGCGAAACGGTCGCCGGCGACACGCCTGCAGCCCGCGCCACCTGGACGATGCCCGGCGCCGTGCGTTTCGACCTCTTCCTCATACCCCCGCTTGTATCGGATATGAAAACATTTGCAAACGATTTTTCATCTGCTACGCTAAAATGTCATAAGGCCTGACTAATCTGGCCATGGGAGCAAACGCCAAGGGCTGACATATGGAATTCGTCAATTATTTTGGCGCGGTTTTTGAGCCCGTCGCCTTCATGCTCCTGCTCGGCGGGACAATCGGCGGGCTCATTTTGGGCGCGACGCCTGGACTTTCTCCGACAATGGCGGTCGCGCTTCTTATTCCGTTTACATTTCATCTCACGCCTGTGCAAGGTCTTATTCTGCTTGGCGCAGCCTATACTGCGACAGTCGCCGGAGGAGCGGTCAGCGCAATACTTCTGAAAATCCCCGGCGCACCGGCGAATATCGCCACCGCTCTTGATGGCTTCGAGATGGCCAAGAAGGGCGAAGGCGCGCGCGCCCTGCAAATGTCGTTTCTCGCCTCCGGCGTCGGCGGCGTTGTCGGCGTTTTGCTTCTGATTTTCCTCACCCCAATTCTGGCGCAGTGGGCGCTTGCTTTCGGCCCGTCTCACATGTTCTGGCTCGCCATTCTCGGCGTGACCGTAATCGGCTCGCTGGACACCAAATCGACCATCAAGGGGCTGCTATCCGGCGCGCTGGGCATCTGGCTCTCCACGATCGGGTACGACGACATCCAGGGCGCGCAGCGCTTCGTGTTTCATGACGCGCTGACTGGCGGCGTCAATATCATCGCGGCGCTGATCGGCCTGTTCGCGATCCCGCAAGTGCTGGAGATGCTCACGCAGGGCCGGACGCCTCGCAAAATCTCCGTCATCGAGGTGCGCCCGACGAAGGTGCTGCACTCCGTGCGCGAGATGTTCTCGAACCTCAAGCCGCTGGGGCTGGGCACCGTTTTTGGCTCGATAATCGGGCTGATCCCCGGCGTCGGCGGCCAGATCGCCGGACTGGTCGCTTACGACCAGTCGCGGAAATGGTCTTCAAAGCCGGAAAAATACGGCACGGGCCATCCGGAAGGCGTCGTCGCGGCAGAATCGGCCAACAACGCCATGGTCGGCCCCTCGCTGGTGCCGCTGCTGACGCTCGCCATTCCGGGCAGCCCCACGGCGGCGGTGCTGCTTGGCGGTCTGCTCATCCACGGCATCTTCCCCGGTCCGATGCTGTTCACGAATTACCCCGACGTCGCCTGGACCTTCATCAACTCCATGCTGATCGGCCAGATCCTGATGGTGCTGTTCGGCCTGTATATTGCCAGCTTTGCCGCCCGGGTGGCGCGCATCCCCACGCCGATACTGGCTGCGGCGGTGCTGGTCCTCGCGGTGTTCGGCTCCTATTCGGTCCAGCAATCAATGGGCGATGTTTATGTTATGCTGGCGCTGGGTATCGGCATGTATTTCCTGGAGCGGTTCGGCTTCTCGGCCGCGCCGCTGGTCCTTGGCCTCATTCTGGGACCGATCGCGGAGAACAACTTCCTGCAGGGCAGCATGATCGCGGACGCGACCGTGGGACGGCTGGATTACTTCCTGACGGGCACGCTGAACCTCGTGCTGATTGGCCTGGTTCTTGCGTCGATCGTCTTCAGCTTCTGGAGCACGATGGGGCCGCGCGCCCGGCGCGCAAAGACCGCGGAGGTTCAGACATGAGCCAGATGTCCACGGCAAAGCGTCTCCAGCATCTGCTGCCCAACGCCATCGTCACGGCGCTGGCGGCGGTCGTCACCTGGATCAGCTTCACGCAGGAGCCGGCCGCAGCCTATCTGTTCCCCCGGCTGATCTCGGTATTCATGCTCATAATGGCGGTTTGGAGCCTGGCGCGCGCCGTGCTCGGCATCTCCCGCGTGGGCACGGGGCTGACGGCCGAGGTCGCGCTCAACCTGGCGCCAGGCGTGGCGCTGATCCTGATCTACGTGTTCTGGGCGGCGAAGACGTTGGGCTTCTACACGGCCTCAACGATCGCGTTCCTGCTGCTTTTCACGATCTATGACCCGACCCCCATCACGAGCCTCCGGGGCTGGGCCAAGCGGATCGTGATTACGGCCGCCTTCATGGCGGTCATGTACGCCCTCTTCACGCTTCTGCTCCAGGTGCAGATGCCGCGAGGGCTTTATCTCTAGGCCAACTACAACGACCACCAACCCGAACTAGGGAGACGACGCATGAGAAAACTGCTAGCCACCCTGGCGACCGCCACAGCGGCCGTGCTCATGGCCATGATGCCCATGTCCGCCTCCGCCCAGGACTACCCTGACAGGCCCGTCTCGCTGATGGTCGCCTATGGCGCGGGCGGCGCCACGGACTTCCAGGCCCGCATCGTGACCATGGTCTCGGCGAACGAGGACTTCGTGGGTCAGCCGACCGTGATCGTCAACCGGCCGGGCGCCGGCGGCCGCGTGGGCTGGAACTGGATGGCGACGGATGCCGAGCCGACCGGTTACCAGATGGGCGCATACAACGTGCCGCACTTCATCGCGCAGTCCATCAAGGGCGGCGTGCAGTACTCGATCGACAGCTTCGAGCCGATCGCCAACTGGGGCGCTGACCCGGCGGTCGTCGTCGTTGGCGCCGACAGCGAGTTCGACAACATGACCGAACTCGTCGAGTACATGAAGGAGAACCCGGGCCAGCTGACCGTTTCGGGCGCCGGTCTTTTCGTGGGTCACCACATCGCCGCGCTGCAGATCGAAGCCGCCACCGGCGCCGATATGGCCTACATCCCGAACGATCAGGGCGGCGCGGCCGCAATGAAGGCGGTCATCGCCGGTGACGTGATGGCCGGCATCAACAACCTGTCCGACGCCTTCCGCGCCCGCGAAGCCGGGCAGGTGAAGATCCTCGGCGTCGCCGATGTCGAGCGCAACGAAAAGTTCCTGCCGGACGTCCCGACCCTCATGGAGCAGGGCATTGACGTGGATGATTCCTCGGTGAACTTCCGCGGCATCATGGTGCCCAAGGGCACGCCGCAGGACCGTATCGACTTCCTGGCCGCGCGCATCCCCGAGATGTTCCAGCATCCGCGCGTGCAAAGCCGCATGGAAGCCGGCGGCTCGCCGATGCGCATCATGACCCGCGCCGAGGTCCAGGAGATGTGGCAGAAGCGCCAGACCTATCTGGAAGACCTGCTGGCCGGGCTCTAAACCAGGATACGAAACAGCAGACGGGGCCGCGGCCCCGTCTGTTCGGCCGATTATGCAAAGGGTTTCAGATGACTGCCCAGAACGCATTGCACCAGACGGGCCCCGCATCAGCGGACATGCGCGCCGTCGACGACACCGTTGCGCGCGCCCGCGCCGCCCAGGCCCGCTTCTCCCGGAACGCCACGCAGGCGCGCTATGATCGCGCCGCGCTCGCCGCGGGCTGGGCGATCATGGAGCCGGCGCGCAACCGCGAGATGGCCGAACTTGCCGTCGCGACGACGGGCCTCGGCAATGTGGAGGACAAGATCGCCAAGAACCACCGCAAGACGCTTGGCCTGCTGCGCGACATCCGCGACGCCAAGACCTGCGGCATCGTGCGTGACATCCCCGAACTGGGCTTGACCGAAATCGCACGGCCGGTCGGCGTGGTCGGCGCGGTGACGCCTTCGACCAACCCTGTCGCCACGCCCGCCAACAACATCATCAACGCGCTGAAATGCGGCAACGCCATCATCCTGTCGCCATCGCCGGCCGGCGCGCAGGCCTGCGAGCGGCTGCTGGGCTACATTCACGCCGAGTTCGCCAAGATCGGCGAGGACCCTGACCTGGTGCAGATGGTGCCGGCACCACCGTCAAAGGTGAAGACGCAGCGGCTCATGGAGACAGTCGACCTTATCATCGTCACCGGCAGCCAGGACAATGTGCGCCGCGCCTATACCTCAGGCACGCCCGCGATCGGCGTGGGGACCGGCAACGCGACGGTCATCGTGGATGAAACCGCCGATGTCGCGGCCGCGGCCGAACGGATCGCCGCGTCCAAGACCTTCGACTACGCCACCTCCTGCTCCTCGGAAAATGCGATCATTGTGCTGGACGCGGTCCGTGATGCCTTCCTGAAGGCCGCCCATGCCGCAGGTGGCCGGCTGCTCGACGCCACGCAGGCGCAGAAGGTCAGGGACGCGCTCTGGCAGAACGGCAAGCTGAGCCGCGAGATGATCGCCAAGGACGCGGCGACCGTCATGCGCGTCGCGGGTATCGAGGTGCCCGAACCCGAGGCCGCCCGCTTCTTCCTCGCGCCTGCCGAGGCGATCGGCCCGGAAGAGCCGCTTTCCGGCGAGAAGCTTTCGCTCATCACCGCGCTCTACACCGCCGCGGATTTCGCCGACGCCAAGGCGAAAGCATGGCGCATCCTTCTGCACCAGGGCGCCGGGCACTCGGTCGGCCTGCACAGCACGCGCGATGACCGCGCCGTCGAACTCGGCCAGGACCTGCCGACCTGCCGGGTAATCGTCAACCAGCCGCACTGCTTCGCCACCGGCGGTTCGTTCGAGAACGGCCTGCCCTTCTCGCTGTCGATGGGCTGCGGCACCTGGGGCGGCAACGCCATTGACGACAACCTCCACTATCGGCACTTCCTCAACATGACGAAGGTTGCGCGCCCGATCCCGCCGCGCGCGCCGACGGTTGAGGAGATTTTCGCGGATTACTGGGGCGAGGCCGGCAAATGAATCCGCTGGACGGACTGACGCCGGACAATGTTCTCGCGCGGGTGAAAAAATTTTCGATCAAGGATCTGATCGATGCGCGCGCCGCGTGCCAACCGGACGGCACCTATCTGATCGAACCCGAAAGCGGCGCGCAGATCACTTTCGGCGCGCTGAAGCGACACGCGGCAGGGCTGGCGGCGCGGCTGGCCGGCATGGGCGTGAAGCCCGGCGAAAGCGTCGGATACGCGATGGCCAATGGCCCCGGCACCGCGATCGCCGTCCTCGGCGCGCTCTACGGCGGGTTTCGCGCCACGGCGGTGAATCTCGTCGCCGGACAACAGACGATCGGCTACGTGCTTGAGCATTCCGAGTGCCGGCTGGTCATGGTTTCGCCGGAGCAACGCGCGCTCGTGGAGGCAGCGCTGAACGGGGCCAATCCGCCGCGCCTGATGGAGATGAGCGAAACCCAGCCGCTGGATGGCGTGCCCGCGCCGCCGCCCGAGGTCGCCCTCGCGCCGGACACCGACGGCCTGCTGATGTACACCTCTGGCACGACCGGCAAGCCGAAAGGGTGCCTGCTCAGCCATGCGAACCTCATCTCCGGCGGCGCCTGCGCGACCAACGCTCACCATCTCAGCCCGCAGGATCGCGCGCTGTGCGTGCTGCCGCTCTATCACATCAACGGATTGTGCGTGACCCTCATGGGGCCGCTCGTCTCGGGCGGTTCTGTGGTGATGCCCAACCGCTTCTCGGCCAGCCGGTTCTGGGACCAGATCCGTCAATACGAGTGCACGTGGTTCAGCGTCGTCCCGACCCAGATTTCCTACCTGCTGCACGAGAGCAATCAGTCGAACGGACCGCCAGAGAAGCCGCCGCATCTGCGCTTCGGGCGCTCGGCCTCCGCCCCGCTCGCGCCGGAGGTGCAGCGCGCCTTCGAGTCGCGCTTTGGCGTGCCGATCATCGAGACGATGGGCCTGACGGAGACAGCGGCGCAAATCCTCTCCAACCCGTTGCCGCCCGGCACGCGCAAGATCGGCTCGCCCGGCATCCCTTTTGGCTGCGAGGTGCGCATCGTCGATGCTGAAATGAACGAGCAGCCGCCGGGCGTCGAGGGCGAGGTGGCGGTGCACGGTCCCAGCGTGATGAAGGCGTATTTCAAGAATCCGGAGGCCACGGCGGAGGCCATTACGCCGGACCGCTGGTTCCGCACGGGCGACCTGGGCCGGAAGGACGAGGACGGCTACGTCTATATCACCGGGCGCTCGAAGGAACTCATCATCAAGGGCGGCGAGAACATAGCCCCGCGTGAAGTGGACGAGGCGCTCTACGCCCATCCGTCGGTTATCGAGGCGGCGGCCTTCCCGCGGCCCTGCCCCGACTACGGCCAGCGCGTCGAAGCCGGCGTGAAGGTCGAGCCTTCAGCAGGCGTGACCGAGCAAGAATTGATTACGATGTGCCGGGAGATGCTGGGCGCGTTCAAGGCGCCGGAGCGGGTGCATTTTTTGCCGGAGTTGCCCAAGGGACCGTCGGGCAAAATCCAGCGGCTCAAGCTTGCCGAACTGACAGACGGCTGAGATCAGCGCGAGCTCCCGCGGGTGTCGAGGCCGAATTCGCGGATCTTCCGGTAAAGCGTCGAGCGGCCGATCCCCAGCCGCCGCGCCGCCTCGGTCATCGAGCCGCGGTAGCGGCCAAGCGCCAGGCGGATCATGTCGGCCTCGACTTCTTCGAGCGAACGCACCTCGCCGCGCTCGGTAAGCGCCGGGATTCCGACCGAGACACCGCCGCCCTCGCTGGTCAGGGTGGTCATGGGCATCCCTTCGACCAGTGCCGCGCCCTTCTTGGGCGGTCCCCGGCGCTCTGGCGTACGCACGCGCTTGACCGCTACGCGCAGCCTCGCCGCCTGCGGCTCCGGCGCACCCGCAAGCGCCTGCACCCGCGGGAAGTGACGCGGTCCCAGCTCGCGCTCGTCAGCCAGCAGCACGGCGCGAAACACTTCGCGCTCCAGCTCGAACAGATTGCCGGGCCAATCGTAACGGCTGAGCAACTCCGCGGCCTCTGGGCTCAGCGAGTCGATCCGCCGGCCGGTTTCCAGCGCGAAAGCCCGCATGAACCCGCGAGCCAGCCCGGGGATATCCTCGCGCCGGCGGCGCAAGGGCGGAAGCCAGATCGGGCAGATGTTCAGCCGGTAGAACAGGTCCTCCCGGAACGCGCCCGCCTTCACCAGCGCCAGCATGTCCCGGCTCGCCGAGGCGATCAGGCGGACTTCGGGCTTGTTGTCATGAAAGATTTCGCGGGCCGTGCGCTCCGGCTCCTCCATCAGCGTGGCGATGCGCACCTGCGCGCCGGGAGGCAGCACCTCGATTTCGTTGAGGAACACGCTGCCGCCGCGCGCCTTCCAGTAGAGGCCGCTCCGCCGGTCAAACAGCGCGGCCTCCGCGTCATTGCCGACGATGGCGGTGCAGTCGACCTCGATTAAGGGCTTGGCCGCCCTGTCGCTGCCGGCGTGGATGGCGCGGGCCATCAGGCTCTTTCCGACGCCAAGCTCTCCCTCAAGCAGCACATGCATCTGCATCCGCGCAGCACGCTCGCCCAGCGCCACGGCGCGGTCCATGTCGTCGCCCGCGCCCTTGAGGTCGTCGAGACGTATCGCGGCGTCGGAATGCCCCTTGATCCGGGTCAGGTCGCTCTGCAGCCTTGCGACATCATCCACCCGCCGCATGGCCGCGCCGATGGCCTGTTCGCCCGCGCTCATCGGCAGCACCTCGGAGGCTCCGACGCGCATCACTTCGGCGATGGCCTCCGGCGACTGATCTTCGACAAGCACGATGGCGGGCGGCGCATCCGGCTCCTGCCGCAGCCCCTCAAGCAGCGCGATCATCCCCTCGACGGAAAGTCCCGGCCCCAGCACCGTCAGGGAGGATTCGCCCAACCGCTCGCGCACGCGGGGCAACGCCTGATCGTCCGTTCCCGCGACTTCGGAGGCATACCCCGCCCGTTCGGCGAACGCGACCAGGGCGGCCACGCGCGCGGCGTCCCCCTCGAAAATCAGCACGTTTTCGCTCATTTACGCATACTCTTGTCGCAAATCGGCCGCGCAAGGCGGCCGCCACACCCGTAACCCTTGACTTTCGAAAGGAGGCGTAAAGGAGCGATTTACCCGCGGCTGGACGTGACGTCCTTTCTGGGAAGCTGATTAAGTGCGCGTGAACGCATGTGTCAGTTGATGCCGCAGGCGGGGCCTCTTGCGGGCGCGCGCGGCGCGGCGCACATTAGAGTGAATCCGGCGCAGACAACTTATCCGCGCGCTCAACATGTTCCTCCGCTTGCAGACAAGGCCATATCGCTCATGAAAGACTGGTTTGACGCTTCGACGGTTCCTGCCGCTCCCTTCGACTATGTCACGCATTCCCCCGATGGCGCGCAGCAAGAGGCTGGCGCCGCCCTTGGCGACCTGCCGCGCTGGGACCTGAGCGCGCTGTATTCCGCGCCTGACCAGCAGGACCTGTGGGCCGACGTGGCGCACGCCGAGACCGAGGCCAGCGAATTCGCCCGCGACTACCAAGGCAGCATCGAGGCGATCGCTGCGGCGACCGGCGCGGGCGCGCGGCTGGCCGAAGCAGTGCGGCGTTACGAGGCGCTCAATGACCTGATCGGGCGCATCGCGGCCTACGCGCATCTGAACTACGTCACCGACACCGCCGATCCGGCCCGGGCCAAGCTGCTCGGCGATATTCAGGACAAGCTGACCGCGATCACCTCCAAACTGGTGTTTTTCACGCTGGAGCTGAACCAGCTCGACGACGTCAGGCTGGAGCGCGCGCTGGGCGATCCGGGTCTGGCGCATTACCGGCCCTGGCTGGAGGACATCCGCAAGGAGAAGCCCTATCAACTCGCGCAAGAGCTGGAACTTCTGTTCCACGACAAGTCCGTGACCAGCCGCAGCGCCTGGAGCCGGTTGTTCAACGAGACGATCGCAGCGCTGCGCTTCGAGGTGGACGGCGAGCAGCTCTCGCTGGAGCCGACGCTAACCCTGATGACCAGCCCGGACGAGAGCAAGCGGCGCAAGGCCGCGCACGCGCTGGCCAAGGTGTTCCGCGAGAACAGCCGCCTGTTCACGCTGACCATGAACACGCTGGTCAAGGACAAGGAGATTTCCGACCGCTGGCGCGGCTTCGAGGATGTCGCCGCCTCGCGCCATCTGAGCAACCGGGTCGAGCCCGAGGTCGTGGACGCGCTGGTGGATGCGGTGCGCAGCAAATACTCGGTCCTGTCGCACCGCTATTACCGGATGAAGGCGCGCTGGCTGGGCAAGGACCGGCTGGACTACTGGGACCGCAACGCGCCGCTGCCCCACACGCCAGACCATGTCTACGACTGGCAGCAGGCGCGGGAGATCGTGCTGGGCGCTTACAAGGGCTTTTCGCCGGAATTCGGCGGCATCGCGGAGCAGTTCTTCGACAAGAACTGGATCGACGCGCCAGCCACGCCGAGCAAGGCGCCGGGCGCGTTCTCGCATCCGACCGTGCCGAGCGCGCATCCCTACATTCTGCTGAACTACCTCGGAAAACCGCGCGACGTGATGACGCTCGCGCATGAGCTTGGCCACGGCGTGCATCAGGTGCTCTCCAACGAGCAGGGCGCGCTGATGGCGCGCACGCCGCTGACGCTGGCCGAGACCGCGAGCGTGTTCGGCGAGATGCTGACCTTCCGCGCCCTTCTGGACCGCACCCCCAGCGCCGCGGAGCGGCATGCGCTTCTCGCCCAGAAGGTCGAGGACATGCTCAACACGGTGGTCCGCCAGATCGCGTTCTACATCTTCGAGCGCCGGGTCCACACGGAGCGCCGCGAGCATGGAGAGCTGACGGCCGAGCGCATCGGCGAAATCTGGCTGGAGGTGCAGGGCGAAAGCCTGGGCGACGCCGTTCATCTGGGCGACGGGTACGAAACGTATTGGTCCTACGTGCCGCATTTCATCGGCATGCCGTTCTACGTCTATGCCTATGCGTTCGGAGACTGCCTGGTGAACTCGCTCTACGCCGTCTACGAAAACGCCGACACCGGCTTCCAGCAGCGCTACATGGACATGTTGCGGGCCGGCGGCAGCAAACATCACAGCGAATTGCTGGCCCCATTCGGCCTCGACGCGCGCGATCCCGACTTCTGGCAGATGGGCCTGAGTGTCATCGAGCGCATGATCGACGAGATCGAGCAAACCGAGGCCAGCGTTGGAACCTCTACATGAACGACATCAATGAGACCCAGCCTCCCGCCCCGCGCGACGAGGAGGCCAACCGCTTCTCCCGGCGGATGCGCCGCTATGCGCAGGTGAGCACCGGCGTCAGCGGCACCGCCGCGCGTCTGGCGGGCAACGCGATCTTCGGCATCGGCCTCGATCGCGACAAGAACGCGCAGCAGCTTGCGAAAGCGCTCGGCGGGATGAAGGGGCCGATCATGAAGGTCGCCCAGCTCCTGTCGACCATCCCCGACGCGCTCCCGCCGGAATACGCCGCCGAGCTGTCGCAGCTTCAGTCGCAGGCGCCGCCGATGGGCTGGCCCTTCGTGAAGCGGCGCATGGCCGCCGAATTGGGGCCGGACTGGCAGGGGCGGTTTGCGGAGTTTTCGCGCGAGGCGGTCGCTTCGGCCTCACTCGGACAGGTGCATAAGGCGCGCTCACACGAGGGCGAGGCGCTCGCCTGCAAGCTGCAATACCCGGACATGCAGTCCTATGTGCAGGCCGATCTGAACCAGTTCCGCTGGCTTTTGCGCATCCACAAGCAGATGGACCCGGCCATCGACACCTCCGAGATCGCGGCGGAGCTGGAGGCGCGGCTGTATGAGGAGCTGGATTACGACCTCGAAGCCCGCCACACCAAGCTCTATGGCCTGATCTTCGATGGCGACGATCTCATCCAGGTGCCGTCCGTTTACGATTCGCTGACGACAAAGCGTCTGCTCACCATGAGCTGGATGCAGGGCACGCCCCTCATGCACTACAAGGGGCACCCGCAGGAGGACCGGAATCAGATTGCGCGGGCGATGTTCCGCGCCTGGTGGTATCCGTTCAGCCATTACGGCGCGATCCACGGCGACCCTCATCTGGGCAACTACACGATCTTCGAGCAGGACGGGCGGCCAGCGGGCATCAACCTGCTCGACTACGGCTGCATCCGAACCTTCGCGCCGCGCTTCGTCGAGGGCGTCATCAACCTGTATCGCGGGCTGCTGCACGACGACCGCGACCTGATCGTCAACGCCTACGAGACCTGGGGCTTCGTGGGGCTGTCCTATGAGGTCATCGAGATCCTGAACATTTGGGCGCGGTTCATCTACGGTCCGTTGCTGGACGACCGGACGCGCCGCATCGCCGAAGGCATATCGCCGGGGCAGTACGGCCGGCGCGAGGCGTTCACGGTGCACAAGGCCCTGCAAGAGAAGGGCCCGGTGCGCGTCCCGCGGGAGTTCGTGTTCATGGACCGCGCGGCGATCGGGCTGGGCGGCGTGTTCCTGCATCTCGACGCGGAGATGAACTTCCACAATCTCTTCAACGAGACGATTCAGGATTTCGATATCGACGAGGTGGGCGCGCGCCAGAAGCAGACGTTCGAGCAGGCTGGGGTGCCGCTGCCCGTCCACGGCGGCGAAGGTTCGATGGTGCTCTGAACCCGGTCAGGCGCTTTGCGCGCCGAGCTCGAACTGCAACCGGGCCAGCCGCGCATAGACCCCGCCGCGCGCCATCAACTCGTGATGCGCGCCCTGCTCGACGATGCGTCCCTCGTCCAGCACGAGGATGCGATCGGCGTTCAGCACGGTCGATAGCCGATGCGCGATGACAAGCGTCGTGCGGCCTTCCATCACCCGCTCCAGCGCCTGCTGCACGAGGCTCTCGCTGTGCGCATCGAGCGCGCTGGTCGCCTCATCGAGCAGCAGCACGGGCGCATCGCGCAGCACCGCCCGCGCAATGGCGATGCGCTGGCGCTGTCCGCCGGAGAGCATCACGCCGCCCTCGCCGAGTTGGGTGTCGTAGCCTTCGGGGAGCGCAGTCACGAACTCCTCCGCCAGCGCCGTTTCAGCAGCTGCACGCACCTGCGCATCACTCGCGCCGGGCATGCCGTAGCGGATGTTCTCCTTCACGGTGTCGGAAAACAGCGCAACATCCTGCGGAACAATAGCGACCTGATCGCGCAGCGCCTGAAGATCGAGGCGATGCACCGGGATGCCGTCAAGCGTCACCTCGCCGGACTGCGGATCGTAAAAGCGCAGCAGCAGGCTGAAGATCGTGCTCTTGCCCGCGCCGGACGCGCCGACAATGGCCACGCGCTCGCCCGGCGCCACCTCGAAGGAGACCTGCGAAAGCGCGCGATCCTCCGGCCGCGTCGGGTAGTGAAACACAACGTCCGTAAACGCCACTTCGCCGCGCACCGGCCTGGGCAGCGGCACGGGGTTCGGCGGCGACTTGATCTCCGGCTCGATCTGGCGCAACTCGGCCAGCCGCTCCGCCGCCCCGGCGGCCTGCTGCAACTCGCCCCACACTTCGGACAGTCCGCTCATCGCCGCCGCGGCGATCACCGTGTAAAGCACGAACTGACCAAGGCGCCCGCCGGTCATCTCGCCCGCGAGGACGCCCTGCGCGCCGTACCACAGGATGCCGACCACGCTCGCGAAGGTGAGGAACATCGCCAGCGCCGTCAGCCCTGCCCGCGCGCGCATCCGATCGCGCGCCGCATCGAACGCCGTCTCGACCGCCGCGCCGAACCGCCGCGTGACCGTATCCTCATGCGTGTAAGCCTGAAGGGTGCGCACTGCCGCGAGGTTCTCTGAGGCATAGGCGGCGGAAGCGGCGATCGTGTCCTGCGCGTGGGCCGAGAGCCGGCGCACCGCGCGGCCATAGGCCATAAGCGGCAGCACGATGACCGGAATCGCGACGACCACGAGCACGCTCAGCTCAAAGCTGGTCACCACCATCATGATCAGCGCGCCGACGAGCAGCAGCACATTGCGCAGGAACTGCGTCGCCGCGACGCCCACAGCAGCCTTGATCTGCGTGGTGTCGGCGGTCAGGCGCGACATTACCTCGCCGCTCTGCGTCTTTTCGTAAAACGCCGGGCTGAGGCTGCACAGATGCCGGAAGACCGACTCGCGCAAATCCGCGACGACCCGCTCGCCGATCCAGTTGACGTAGTAATACCGCGCGGCGCTGGAGACTGCGAGGACGAGGCCGACGACGATCAGCGTGGCGAAATAATCGTTGATGAGCGCGGTGTTCTCGCCGGTAAAGCCCAGGTCGATCATGCGGCGGACGCCCATCGGCAACGCCAGCGTCGCCAGCGTCGAGACAAGCAACGCGATCAGCGCCAGCGTGATGTGCCAGCGATAGCGCAGGAGAAAGGGTTGGAGATTGATGAGCGGCGCGAGCGAGCGTCTGGCGCGTTTTGGCCGCTTGCCCGCGCGCGTGTGCGTGCCCGCCGCGTCCTGCGCGCCGGTGTTGGAGGGTGAGGTAACGACCACTGAGACCTGCCCTTTTTGACTTATTCTTGGACTTGTTCTAGCCGAACAAGCAACCTCAATGAAACGGAAAATCGCATCTGAGCCCTTTGGCCGCGCTGGTGTCGCGCCGCTTTCACACTTGTCATCGCGGCCCGGAGCGAGCTATATCACCAGCCAACGTAGGCAAGCGCCCCCGCGCGCCGCCGCAACGCCATCATCAGACAAGGATCGCCGTCATGAAGAGCGATATCCATCCCGATTACCACAAGATCAAGGTCGTCATGACCGACGGCACCGAGTTCGAAACCTACTCGACCTACGGCTCCGAAGGCGACACGCTGACGCTCGACATCGACCCGAACACGCACCCGGCCTGGACCGGCGGCAGCCAGCATCTGGTCGACCGCGGCGGGCGCGTCAGCCGCTTCAAGAAGAAGTTCGAGGGCTTCCTGGGCTAATCGCCCCGGCGGCAGCGGGCGGTTCCTGCCGGCCTTGCCTTGCGCTAGCGGTTTTCGTCCTCCGTCGTCTCGCTGCTCTCGAAATTGGCGAAGGCGCGCTCGGCCAGGTCCTCAGCGTCTTCCTCATCGGCCTCGGCCGGCTGTTCCGCGCTCTCAGGCGTCCCGAAGACCGCTTCCTCAGTTTGCGGCGGCGTATCCGCCACAGGCTTCAGGCTGGCATCCGGGCCTGCCGGCGCCGTTTCGGCCTTTTCGGCCTCCGCGCGCTTGGCCGCCTTCTGCACCTCGGCGTCGAGATCCATTTGCTTGCACAGACCTAGCGTGACCGGGTCCTGCGGCTGCAGATTCGGCATGTTCCAATGCGTGCGGTCGCGGATCGACTGGATGGTCGGCTTGGTCGTGCCGACCAGGCGCATGATCTGCGAATCACGCAGCTCCGGGTGATTGCGCAGCAGCCAGTAGATCGCATTCGGGCGGTCGTGGCGGCGTGAGACCGGCGTGTATTTCGGGCGGCGCTTGGTCTTGGTCTCCGGGACCTGGACCTTGCTCTTCGCCAGCTTCATCCGATAGCTCGGGTCGTCCTGCCCCTTCGCGATTTCCTCGCGGGTAAGCTGCCCGGTCGAAATCGGGTCCATGCCCTTGATGCCCTGGGCAACCTGCCCATCGGCGATGCCTTTCACCTCAAGCTCATGCAGGCCGCAGAAATCGGCGATCTGCTCAAAGGTCAGCGAAGTATTGTCGACCAGCCACACGGCGGTGGCTTTCGGCATCAGCGGTTTTTCACTCATCATGCGTTCTCCGTGCTCAAGGAAAGGCCCTGAGCGGGTTCAAATCGGTTGTGTCGAAGGGGGCGGCGGGAATCGCTTTTCGCTAGAAACATAGTCCCGCCTGCACGCAGGCGCAAAC
>CAYYSM010000010.1:14507-22942 GCA_964474225.1 uncultured Hyphomicrobiaceae bacterium | reverse complement strand
ATCGCCGCCTCGAACGCGCCGGTGTTGGAGCCGGGCATGATGCCGACGCGGTAATCGTGGGGGATGCGCAGGATTTCTCGGGACTTGTCGATGACCGTCTTGAGCCGCGCCTTGCCGTCCTTCGCCCGGTGCGACCGCCCCACAAGCGCGCCGCGCAGTGCCTCCGTCGACCAACCCGGACGCTTGGCGCAGGGCCCGGAGGAAAAATGCGGATTGGCCGGGCGGGTGTCCGGGCGCGGTGGCGTGGTCATGGCTGTGGCTCTCTTGAACGCTGCGGTTGACACGGAGAGGTTGCACCAAGGCTTACGGCCCGCCGCGCGGGCGAGTCAACAGCCTGCGCGGCCGCGCCGCGACATTAAACTGTCATGCGATCTTCGCTAAACTCTGGCCATTATCGTCAAGGCAGTCGGGAGGGAAGCCATGAAACGTCTGTTGGTCGCATTCGTGGTCGCCGCGTTGACGCCGTTTGCCGCTCAGGCGCAGGGCGGCGGCAACGTGATCTTTTTCCACCCCGACGGCGCCGCCCTTAATCATTGGACGGCGCTGCGCATGAAGGAGGTCGGGCCCGATGGCCGGCTGAACTACGACGCGCTCCCGGCGATGGCGGTCTACACCGGGCACATGAGCGACGCGCTGACCGGCACGTCGCATGGCGGCGCGACGGTGCATGCCTATGGCGTCAAGGTGCAGGGCGACAGCTTCGGCATGGACCGCGACACGCCGATCACCGCGGCCTCTGGCTTGGACAAATCCCTGATGCAGCAGGCGCGGGATGAAGGCCGCGCGGTCGGCATTGTCCAGACCGGGCACATCGCGGAGCCGGGCACCGCCGTTTTCCTTGCCTCGTCGAAGGATCGCGGCAATCGCGACGAGATCGCCGAGGAGGTGATCGCCTCGGGCGCGCAGGTCATCATGGCCGGGGGCGAGAAGTTTCTGCTGCCCGAGGGCGTCGAGGGCGAGCACGGTGACGGCGTGCGGGAGGATGGCCGCAACCTGATCCGCGAGGCCGAGGAAGCGGGTTACACTGTCGTCTACGATGCCGAGCAGCTCGCCGCGCTCGATCTCGCGGAAGTCGACAAGCTGCTTGGCGTGTTCGCCGAGAGCCACACCTTCAATGACCAGACGGAAGAGGAGAACGCGCGCGAAGGCAAGGAGCCCTACGTGCCAGGCGCGCCGACGGTCGCGCAGATGGCCGAAGCCGCGCTCGCAATCCTGTCGCGCGCGGAGGACGGCTTCTTCCTCGTCGTGGAGGAAGAAGGGACCGACAACCTCGCCAACGTCAACAACGCGCGCGGCACGCTGGAGGCGCTGCGCCGCGCCGATCAGGCGGTTGGCCTGCTGCACGGCTTCGTGCGCGAGAACCCGGACACGCTGCTGCTGATGACTTCGGACAGCGATGCGGGCGGGATGCAGGTGCTCGGCCCCGATCCGCGCTATGCCGTTTCTCCGGGGGACACCGTGCCCGGCAGCGGCCCCAACGGCGCGCCGCTCGACGGGAAAGCGGGCACGGGCACGCCGCCGTTCATCTCCGCGCCGGACCGGCGCGGCCAGACCTGGCCCTTCGCCATCGCCTGGGCCACCTATTTCGATGTGTCGGGCGGCATTCTGGTGCGCGCGGCGGGCATGAACGCCCACATGGTGCGCGGCGTCGTCGACAACACCGAAATTTACGACATCATGCACGCGACGCTGTTCGGCGGGAAACCCCAGCGTTAGTTGGTCTGCGCGCCGAGCTGCGCGTCATGGTCGCCGCGCAGATGCGCCTTGATGACCTCCAGCGTCACGGCGGGCTTTTCTTCCTGCGGGGCGTGGCCGCAGCCGCGCACAATGCGCAGCCCGGCGTTCGGCATGTTCGCGGCCAGCCGCTGCCCCAGCTCGATAGGGACGACGCGGTCGCGGTTGCACCACACAATGAGCGTCGGCACGGTGATGTCCGGATACTGCCGCGCGATGATCTCTATATCCTCTGGCACGATATTGCGGATCGTCTCGACCAGGGCATGTTTGCCGCCCGTGGTCGCCAGCGGCGCGGAATAGCGCGCGATCGCTTCCGGGGTGATCGCCGTGTGTTCCTCGTAAGCCAGACGCAGCGCCTGCTCGATCTGCACGTCCGCCGGGATCATCGACATGCTGAGGTCGCCAATGACCGGGACCTGCAGGAGATCAAAGAAAAGAGGCGTCTCCTGCGGGTAGGCGATGCTGTCGAGCAGAACCAGCCGGTTGATGCGCTTATCGGCCGCCTTTGTGTCATCGAGCGCGAGCAGGAGCGAAATTCCGCCGCCATAAGAGTGGCCGATGAGCGTGACGTCGCGCAGCCCCTTCCCCTCGATCACCCCCTGAACCAGATCGGCCTGCGCGCGCACGGTGTAAGGGCCTTCCAGCGGTTTTTCCGACGCGCCAAAGCCCTTCAGGTCGATGGTGATGACGCGGTGGGTCTTCGCCAGTTCGGGCGCGATGTGGTGCCATGTGTAGCTGTTGGTGCCCAGCCCGTGGATCAGGATGACTGGCTGACCTTGCCCGGTATCGTTGACGGCCAGGCGCACCGGCGGTTCGCCGACCGCCATGTAGGTCTGCGCGGGGGCTGCCGCTTGTGTCGCGCTCGACAGCTCGGCCAGTCCCGAGCCGCAGCCGGAAAGCGCCAGAACAAGCGCAAGTGTCGTGACCACGCCCGCGATCCGGCGCATCCTCTCCCGTCCTCTTAAACGCATACGCGCAACTGCCCGTCCCTGCCAGCCATCGGTAAACCGCGCCAACCGAAAGCGCGCGCCCGCCCTGCGTCAAGCCATTTCCGCGCGCGGGCGCACCGTTCGGATCACCTTGCCCGGAGGTTGTGGCGTGAATGCGTCGGCTCACGCGCGCTGTATGCCGATTTGACACTTCGTTAACGAAATGCGTAAATGGGCACGGGTTGGGGCATAACAAGGCCGTAAAAAGATGGGGCCGATGGGGGGCTGGCGGCCGCGCTGTCGCGCGCGTGCGCGGCGCGCTTTACTTGTCGCGATCTGGCTTTGCGCGGGCGCAGCAGCCGGGGTCGCGCCTGGACGGGCGGTCGATCTCTCCGCGCTGTTTGCGCCTGATATCGCCGACGCCGACTGGATGGGCGGCGCGGACGTCTTCGCCGGCACTGATGTCACCGAAAGTGCGCTGTTCAACTATGGCGGCGTGACACTCGCGCCCGCCGGACTTCACCGGGACGGCTTGCGCATCCGGCTCTATGCCGGCTCCGGCTATTACGGCTACAGGTCCAGTACGGACACCACCGGCGGGCTGGTGACATTCGACCGGCGCGCTGATGTGGTGCAGGCCGAGGCGCTGATTGGTTGGCAGGTCAGCGCCGGGACGATGACCGCAACGCTGTTCGCGGGCGCAGCCTATGAAGAGCAGGCCGTAACCCCGGATGATCCCGAGAACGCGCTGGCGGGGGCGCATATTGGGGCAAAGGCGGCGCTGGAGACCTGGTTCGATCTGGCGTCCTGGGCGTGGCTCAGCGTGGATGCGTCCTACGCGACCACGTTTGACGCCTATTCCGGCGCGCTGAAGCTGGGGCTGCGCCCGGTCTGGTGGCTCTCGCTCGGGCCGGAGGCGCGGGCGTTCGGCGACCGCGAATTCGACGGCCACCGGCTCGGCGGCTTCGCGCGCTGGCATTGCGGCGGCTGCGACGTGACGGTCTCGGGCGGCGTGGCTGGCAACTATGACGAGGAGACGGGCGCTTATGGTGCGCTGTCTTTCTACCGGCGTTTCTAATCCGCGAAAATCCCGCGCGGCATGTGAAAGCTGACGGTCCAGTTCGGCGCGTCGACGAGCTGGCTGATGCGCAGGCCGCCCGCGACGCTGCAAAGCATGTAGGCATCGACTGGGGCGAGACCGTGCCGCGCGCTGAGCAGGTCGATCATCCCGCGCAGCGCGTCGCGCGCGGCCCTGTGCAGGTCGGGGCCGATCCCCATCGTCACGTCGACCGGGCCAGCGGGCGGCGTTTCGGCATGCGGCCGGATGATGCGTGGAAAGGCAGCGGCGTTACCCTTCTCCAGGTCGAGCCGCACCGTGACCTCCATCGGCGTCTCGATCGCGGTGCCGCAGACCTCGCCATCGCCCTGCGCGGCGTGGGTGTCGCCAATCGACAAAAGCGCGCCGGCCACCTCGACCGGCAGGTGAAGCACGCTGCCCTCGACCAGATCGCGGATGTCCATATTGCCGCCGGTGCGCCGCGGCGGGATGATGTCGTGCTGCCCTGGCGCGGCGGGCGCGACGCCGATCGTGCCGGTGAACGGCGCGAGCGGGATTTGCGCGAGCGCGCCGAACATGAGCGGCGTCTGTCCGGTCGGATCGTAATGCCAGTGGCGCAGCGCGGGTTCGGTGAAGTCCTCGGCCAACAGCCCGAAGCCGGGGATGTTCGCCGTCCATCCCCAGCCCGACGGCCGGTAGCTCTCCATCGTGACCACCAGCGTGTCGCCGGGCTGCGCAGACTCTACGTAGATCGGCCCGGTGACCGGGTTCACCCGCCCGCTCATGTCGGTGCGCAGGATGTCCGGGCCGCTGTCGGGCGTGATGACGCCGTCCCAAGCATCGCGGCAGATCAGCGTGAGGGTATCGCCCGGCGCGGCGCTGGCCACGGGCGCGACCGTATGGCCCCATGCGTAATGGCGGTGGGTGTCGTGGATGGTGCGGTGAAGCATGGAGTTCCGATCCTCTGGCGCGGCGGCAAACTGGCGGCTCCAGCCAGCGTATGGTAGCGGGGACCGTAACGAAACCGCCTGGAGGGATTTCCCGTGCACAGCCTTCTTAGCGTGCTTGTCGCCGCCTTCGTTATCGTCGCATCGAGCGCTTCGCCAGCCCATGCCGACGATGTCCTCGCCGCGAAGCTGGCCGAGCCAGGCCATATCGCCATCATGCGCCATGCGCTTGCGCCCGGGACCGGAGATCCGGCGGATTTCACGCTCGGCGACTGCGCGACCCAGCGCAACCTGTCGGATGCCGGCCGAAGGCAGGCGCGGCGCACGGGCGATTTCCTGCGCAGTGTAGGCGTCGCGCAAGCGCGCGTGTTCTCCAGCCAGTGGTGCCGCTGCATCGACACCGCGGAGCTGCTGGACCTCGGCCCGGTGGAGCCGCTGCCTGCGCTCAACTCCTTCTTCCGCAACCGCGACCGCGGCCCGGCGCAGACCCGCGAACTGCGTGAGACGATCGCCGGGATGGACCTGTCGCGCCCGGTCGTAATGGTCACGCACCAGGTGAATATCACGCGGCTGACGGACGTGTTTCCCAGCTCCGGCGAAATTGTGGTGCTGCGGCGCGCGGCGGACGGCGAACTGGACGTGCTCGGCACGGTCGATCCGCGCTCGACGCAGTGACGGCTTGACCCGGCGCGTGGGCGCGGTATACACCACCAACCAACCGAATGCGATGCGCGCGCGGGCGACTTTCGCGCGCGCTTTCAGTTTTGAGAGACGAGAGCCGCAATGCCCAATACCAAGACCGCCAAACGCGCTGTGCGCGCCATCAACCGGCGCACCGAAATCAACCAGGCGCGCAAGAGCCGCGTGCGCACCTTCATCCGCCGCGTGAACGATGCTGTCGCCGCCGGAGACGCCGAGGCCGCGCGCGAGGCGCTGCGCAAGGCCCAGCCGGAGATCATGCGCGGCGCGCAGAAGGGCATGATGCACAAGAACACCGCCGCGCGGACCATCTCGCGGCTGTCGCATCGTGTGCGCAAGCTGAGCGAGGCGTAAGCGCCCCGCAATCAAGGATTTCGCGCGCCCGCGCGGCCGACCCGGCGGGCACTTTCCCGTGTCTGGCTCCCGTGACTTGCGCCTGAGCGCCGCCGCACCCCCAACATCTGCGCCCAGTGTTGCCGAAAAGCCAAAATTCAAGTAGATTTGGGCGATTTCGGTTTGCACGGGGGACGCGATGGAAGCCGTCGCACTGGCCATTATTGGCTTGGCCGTGCTGCTTGTTTTCAGCCTCGGCAGTAAAGGCAGCGCTTCCAGGGACGCCCCGGCTGATCTTCCCTCCGCCAAGATATACGACATCTACGGCGACCTCATCGCGCCCAACAAGGGCGACTCCGACGACATCAAGGGCAAGAAGGACAAGCTCAGGCTCAAGCTCGGCGAGCTTGAGGCCGAGTTGAAGTCTCTGGAAAATCTCCGCGCTGCGTGGGAGAGCGGCCGGCAGAACAAGGCGGACGTGTTCGACACCTTCAAGACGCGCGGGGAAACGGTAGCGAAGACGGCGGGCGAGGCGAAGGAGCTGCTTGCGGCGCTCAAGGATACGTTGAAGGGCTAGCCGCGGCCTTGCAGTGGCTATTGCAACAACCCGTCGAGCAACTCGATAAGCCGCTGCTGGGACACGGGCTTGTTCACCCGCGGCGCGCCCTGCAGCACGGGTCCGAATGGTTGATCACCACGAAAGCCATGCCGGGATCGCGCGGCATGGACTGGAAAAGGGCCTGCAAGGCTTCAAGCCCCCCAGCCGAGCAGCCAATGCCGACGATAGGAAAGTCCGCCATGTGCCTTAACATAAGGAATTGCGCGATCGCGCGAGCCGATGCACCGTTTCTTAGAGACGACCTGTCATGTCAACAAGGTTCTCATAGGACAGGCGTTGAAAAACCCTAATTATCCGTTCTCTCGGAAACTCAAGCAGCGCCTCCGGCGTTGAGTCTACGCGCGGCCACCGTGAGTGCCGGGGACGCGGCCAGCGCCGGCGGACTGCGCGCGGCTGAATGGATTGCCAGTGGCATGGTCCATGCTTAACTCCTTTTCGCGCGTCCGCTCTGCGCGCATCCTGTCAGGCAATGTTCTTTTGCATCCTGCGGTAATTCGATCATGACAAGCCAACACGGCGCGCTCGCCCAGCAACTCCAGCCCACCGGCGATGAGCATCAACCACGCCCAGGCGCCTTCCACGCGCTTCCGGCCGAGGACGCGCTGCGCGCGGTCGATGCGACGCCGCAAGGGCTGACCTCCGAGGAGGCGCAGCGGCGGCTGCACGAGTACGGCGAGAACCGCCTGCCCGAGCCGCCCAGGCGCAGCCCGATCATCCGCTTCCTCAGCCACTTCCATAACGTGCTGATCTATGTGCTGATTGGCGCGGCGGTCGTGACCGCGCTCCTGCAGCACTGGGTGGACACCGGCGTGATCCTCGCGGTCGTGGTGGTCAACGCGATCATCGGCTTCGTGCAGGAGGGCCGCGCGGAAAAGGCGATGGAGGCGATCCGCGGGATGCTCGCGCCGCGCTCGGCGGTGTTGCGCGACGGACGCCGCCAGCGGGTGGACGCCGCGGAGCTGGCGCCGGGCGACATTGTGCTGCTTGAGGCTGGCGACCGCGTGCCCGCCGATCTGCGCCTGATCGAGGCGCGCGGCATGAAGGCCGAAGAGGCGATCCTGACGGGCGAGTCCGTGCCGGTGGACAAGGACATCAGGCCCGTCGCGGAGGACGCTGCGCTGGGCGACCGCACGTCCATGCTTTTCAGCGGGACGCTCGTCGCTGCGGGGGCCGGGCGCGGGGTGGTCGTCGCCACCGGGCCGGACACCCAGATCGGCCGGATCAGCGGAATGCTGTCGCGCGTGGAGACGTTGACCACGCCGCTTGTGCGCCAGATGGACAGCTTCGCCCGCTGGCTGACCCTGTTTATCCTTATCGTGGCCGCGAGCATCCTGGCCTACGGCTATTTCGTCGGACAGATGCCCTTCGCTGAGCTGTTCATGGCCGTCGTCGGCCTGTCCGTCGCGGCGATCCCCGAGGGCCTGCCTGCGGTGCTGACGATCACGCTCGCCGTGGGCGTCCAGGCGATGGCGCGGCGCAACGCGATCGTCCGCCGCCTGCCCGCGATCGAGACGTTGGGCTCCGTCTCGGTCATCTGCTCGGACAAGACCGGCACGCTGACCCGCAACGAGATGATGGCGGTAACGATGGCCGCGGCGGGCAGCCACCTCTATTCGGTCGAGGGCAAGGGGTATTCGCCGGAAGGCGCGGTGCGCTGGCGCGAGGCCGATGCCCACCCGGCAGACCACGCGATCCTGACGGAATTCGCCCGCGCCGCCGCGCTGTGCAACGATGCGGTGCTCCACGCGGCTGAAGACGGCTGGCGCGTCGAGGGCGACCCGATGGAGGGCGCCCTGCTGGCGCTCGCCGGCAAGATCTCGGGCGAAGGCCCGGAGCCGTTCCGCAACTGGACGCGCACCGACGTGATTCCCTTCGATTCCGCGCATCGCTACATGGCGGTGGTCCACCACGATCATGAGGGCCACGGCTGCATCCACGTGAAGGGCGCGCCGGAGGTCGTGCTCGGCATGTGTGCCGACCAGCGCGCGCCGGAGGGCGGGACCGCGCCGCTGGACCTCGATTACTGGCACGAGATGGTCGACTGCCTGGCGGCGGAAGGACAGCGCGTGATCGCCGTGGCCGCGCGCCCGGTCGCACAGGACCACACGATCCTG
>CAYYSM010000010.1:11256-14497 GCA_964474225.1 uncultured Hyphomicrobiaceae bacterium | reverse complement strand
GATCGGCCTGATCGACCCGCCGCGCCCCGAAGCCGTCGACGCGGTCGCCGAGTGCCATCGCGCGGGCATCCGCGTGAAGATGATCACCGGCGATCACGCCATCACCGCCCGCGCCATCGGCGCGCAGATCGGCCTCAAGAATGCCGAGCGCGTGCTGACCGGCAACGACATCGAGGGGCTGGACGATACCGCGCTCGCCGATGCGGCGGTCTCGACCGACATCTTCGCGCGCACCTCGCCCGCTCACAAGCTGCGCCTCGTGACCGCGCTGCAGGCGCGCGGGCTGACGATTGCGATGACCGGCGACGGCGTGAACGACGCGCCCGCGCTGAAGCGCGCCGATGCCGGCGTCGCGATGGGGCAGAAGGGCAGCGAGGCCGCCAAGGAAGCCGCCGAGTTCGTGCTGGCCGACGACAACTTCGCCTCGATCGCGGCGGCTGTCCGCGAAGGGCGCACCGTCTACGACAACATCAAGAAGGTCATCAGCTGGACGCTGCCGACCAACGCCGGCGAGGCGATGACCATCATCGTGGCGCTGTTCGCCGGCATGGCGCTGCCGATCACGGCGATCCAGATCCTCTGGATCAACATGATCACCGCCGTGACGCTGGGCCTGTCTCTCGCCTTCGAGCCGTCGGAACCGGGGACCATGCGCCGACCGCCGCGCCCGCGTGAGGAGCCGCTGCTCACCGGCGAACTGGTCTGGCACATCGTGCTCGTTTCGACGTTGTTCCTGGGGGCGGTGTTCGGCGTCTTCGCCTATGCCGTGGAGAAGGGCTATCCGCAGGTGCTGGCGCAGACCATGGCGATGAACATGCTGGTGGTGCTGGAGATCTTCCACCTGTTCTTCATCCGCAATATCTACGGCTCATCGCTCAACTGGAACGCGGTCAAGGCCACGCGCGTGGTCTGGGCTTCGGTGCTGACGGTGATCGCCGCGCAGTTCGCCATCACCTACCTGCCCCCGCTGCAGGCGATTTTCGGAACCCAGGCCGTGCCGCTCATGGATGGCATCCTGATCGTGGCGATCGGGGTGGTGTTCTTCGCGCTGATCGAGACGGAAAAGCAGATGCGCCTTGCTTTCCGGCGCACGGGGGAAATGCAGCCTGGTTAGTTGCCTGGCTGCGGTCGGTAGCAGCGCATGAGCCGCTCATGCGAAAACCGCACCGGTCAGACATCCGGTGCGGAATCCGATCAAGGGCAAATGGCCGGGCGCTCCCCGCGCCTATTGCAAACAGGCGGCCAGATCGCGCGGTCAGACACGCCGCCCGCAAAGCCGCCGCGCGCGCTGACGTGCGCGCATGGTCCTCCCAGGAGTTCGCATGCCCAAAACGACCGGATTCGCCAAAGCTGTGACGGCAATTACCCCCGTTGCGCCGCAGCCATCGAATGAATGACGCCGGTATGCATCCTGCGCATCCGCGTCTGACGGAAAGCGCAGCACGCGGATGCGCTCGCGCGCCCGCGACCGGTCCCATCTGTACAGTCCTGCTGTCATGTCATCGCGTCCTTACATCGGAAAGAACCGCTCATCCCGCTCACGCCTGTTGCGCTGTCGGGACACCCGAATGAAACCTTGCCAGCGGACCCGCCTGAGCCGCGCCAGTGCAAAATCATCCGAATACAATCATTGGTAGATTTTCGCGGCGGCGCGCGCATCGCACAGACATGTGAGACGCGTGCCAAAGTTGGAAAAATCCACTTCTGATTGCATGGCGCTGTCGTTTTCGCGCAACAGCTTTGCGGACTGCGCCGCAAAACGTCTCCAGACGCAGCGATGCGGCCGCCATGCGCGGTGCTCCGACCAGCCTCGCCAGAAAAAGGCTTGCCCGAGCCGCGCCAGACCCGGAAAATTGTGTTTAATCGCTTAACCTGTTCTTAACCACATCCGCGCCGCGCCAGCCCGAGGAGACCTGCCATGTCCGCCGATCCGAACATGCCCTCGGGCGAGAACCCGCGCGAAGAGGACGAGGGCGAGCGGTTCGGTCCGATCCGCTGGCTCTACCGCCGCTACAAGCAATACGATACCTGGAGCGGCCGCTGGGACTGGCTGAAATGGCTGCTGGAGATGTTCCGCACGCACACGATCACCAGCGTGGCCGCGACCGGAACGACCGCCGCTGCGGTAACGGGCACCGCCGTCGTCCTCAGCGATCCCGAGCTGCGGGAGCGCTGGCTGCCGTTCATCTTCGCCGAACAGACCGCTGAGACGGTCGAGACGCTGCGCTGGGGCGATGTGGTCGTCTATCCCGTCACAGGGCAGGACGACGCCGGCCGCGCGGCCGACTTCGACGTGGCGGTCCTGCCCGCCGGCGTCACCTGGGTGCAGGAGAGCACCACCGTGCTGGAGCGCGACGGCGACCGCATTCCTGTCACGGGCACCACGGAAGCAATCTTTACGCCCGAACTGCGTGATGGACTGAACCGCTCCGATGCGGTGATGGCCGTTGGCCTCGCGTCGCAAGAGGGGCGTCAGGACATCGAGACCGAGCGCGCGCGCCGGCGCGGCATGACGGCGGCCGGCTGGCTGGAGGAGGCGGTCGCGCCAGAAACGCCCGTGTGGATGCTCAATCTCGGCCAGTACCAGAGCGATTGCCCTACCGCGCGGGAGGACGCCACGGGCACGAGTTGGCAGCGCCCGGTGATTTTCGTGGGCATCCGCCCGGAGGATCAGGAGGTGCGGCTGAGCGAGGCCTTCGCCAATGCGATCAGCGGCAAGACCAATCTGCCCAGCCAGCAGTGCTACACGAGCTTCGACGTCACCCGCATCCGTTGAGGCAGATCAGCCGCCGGGGCCGCAGTCCAGGCAGCGGCGCGGGCTCTCCGGGCCGATATGCAGCTTGGCGTTGAGATCGCGCAGCGCGCTGCGCAAGCCTTCCTCGATAACCGGGTGGTAGTAAGGCATATCCAGCATCTGCGACACCGTCATGCGCTGCTGATACGCCCAGGCGAGCAGATGCGCGATGTGCTCCATGCGCGGGCCGACCATCTCCGCGCCGAGGAACAGGCCGGTTCCGTATTCGCCATAGACGCGCAGCAGCCCCTGGTTGACCAGCATGACGCGGCTCCGGCCCTGCCCCTCAAAATCCACCTGGCCGATCGCGTAGTCGCACTGGAGCCCATCGAGTTCGCCGTAGGAGTGGCCGACGGTCGCGATGTTCGGGTCCGTGAACATGACGCCCAGCGGCGCGCGGCGCTGCTCGCGGGCACCTACATCCAGGACCGCCGCGATGACCCGACG
>CAYYSM010000010.1:0-11246 GCA_964474225.1 uncultured Hyphomicrobiaceae bacterium | reverse complement strand
CGGCGCGCGGCGCAGGCCGGTGCGGATGTCGGGGAAGCGCCCGGCGTTGTCGCCCGCGATGCGCCCGCCATCGGCCGCCTCGTGCAAGAGCGGCACATCGCCCGTCACGTCGCCGGCGATGAAGACATGGCTATCGCCCGCCTGCATGGTGTAGCGGTCAAACAGCGGAATGCCCTTGTCGTCCAGCTGCAGCGAGGTGTTCTCCAGCGCGAGGCTGTCGACATTCGCGCGCCGGCCCGTGGCGGCGAGCAGATAGTCGAAATGCTCATTCGTCTCGCGCCCGTCGGCGTCGGTGAAGCTGATGGAGACGCTGTCGCCCTGACGCTCTATCGCGGTGACATTAGAATCCGGGTCGAACGGGAACTCCGCCTGAAACGCCTCAAGCGCCGAGGCCTTCACCTCCGGGTCGGAGAGCGGCCCGACATCGCCGAACTTGCCAAACAGTCGCACGCGCACACCCAGCCGGTGCAGCGCCTGGCCCAGTTCCAGCCCGATGATCCCGCCGCCGAACACCGCGACAGATCCGGGAAGCTCCTGCCAGTCGAACACGTCGTCGTTGATAACCAGCCGGTCCCCGGCCGCCTCAAACTGCTTCGGATAGACCGGGCGCGAGCCGGTGGCGATGACGATGCGCTCCGCCACGACGCGGTCGCCGTTGTCCATTTCCAGCGTGTGATCGTCAAGGAACTTCGCCCGGCCCATGATGCGGTTGTCCTCGGGCCAGCCCTCGACCGCCTCGATCACGAAGCTGACGAACCGGTCACGCTCACGCCGGACGCGATCCATGACCTCGCGCCCGTCGATCCGGACATTTCCGTCGACATGCACGCCGAAACCAGGGGCCCTCGCGATCTCGTGCGCGGCATCCGCCGCGGCGATCAGCAGCTTCGACGGCATGCAGCCGACCCGCGCGCAGGTCGTGCCGTATTGATCGCCCTCGATCAGCACCACGCTGTCGGTGTGCTTCGTGGCCGTGCGATAAGCGCCCATGCCGGCCGTGCCGGCCCCGATAATCGCTATGTCGACATGTCGCGTCATCATGCCTTGCGCGTCCTTCGCTTGTTCGGCTTCGCGCCGGTGCTGCAGGTGCCAAACGCCGCTCGCGGTGACCGGCATCACAGTCTCGACCCTATCAGACAGCGCCCGCCGTGTTTGTCACGTTCGCCTCGCAACCCCATAACATTCCGTGAAGGCGATGCGTTCATCGTCGCGTTGCATGAGAGGTTTAAAAACAGTCATCGTCAGGTGCATCATGTTGTGCCACCCATTGTGATGTCCAACATCGCGCAGGTTTGCGTCTCCGCCCACTCATGCTGACAGATCCATCCGAGCTTCCCGATGATCCGCCCACCGCGCTGCGGGCGAAGGTGGCGCATGCGGGCGCTGCCGGCCGGTTGCGCTTGAACGTTGCGGGCATGAAGCGCGCGCCCGCCGTTGCCGCGCGGGTCGAAGCGGCGCTGGCCGGCGTGGCGGATGTCACGTCGGTGCGCGCCAACAGCCGCACCGGCAATGTGCTCGTGTGTTTCGACCCCGCCGTCGGGCATCAGACCATGCTGCGTCGCGCCTCGGACGCGCTCGACAGCGCGGCCGCGAAGCCGTTGTCCGCTGCGCCGGCCCCCGCGCCCGACCACGGCGCCCCAATCAGCGACTGGCACACCCGCGCCGCCGCCGCCATCCTCGAAGACCTCGCCGCGAGCGCCGAGACCGGCCTCGACGCGGAGGACGCCGCCGCGCGCATCCGCCAGCACGGCCGCAACATCATTCCCGAAGCGCCGCCCGCCAGCGCGCTCGCGCTCATCGCGCGGCAGTTCAACAACCTGCCGGTGTGGATGCTGCTCGGCGCGTCGGCCGCCTCGATTTTGAGCGGCGGCGTGCTCGATGCGGTGGTGACGATCGCCGTGGTCTCCGCCAACGCCGGGATCGGTTATGTGACCGAAAGCGGCTCAGAGCGCACCATCCGCCGGATGACGCAAAAGCGGCGCACCACCGTGCCGGTGCTGCGCGGCGGTCGGGAGATCGAACTCGACAGCGCGCAGGTCGTCCCCGGCGACATTCTCGTGCTGAAACCGGATACGATCATCGCGGCCGATGCGCGCGTGGTCGAAGCGCAGACGCTGATGGTCAACGAGTCGCTGCTGACCGGCGAAAGCGAGCCGGTTGAGAAGGAGCCGGAAACCGAGTGCCCCGCGCGCACGCCGCTGAGCGACCGCGTGAACATGATCTATCAGGGCGCGTTCGTCGCCTCGGGCACCGGCAAGGCCGTGGTCGTGGCGACCGGGACGAAGACCGAGATCGGTCAGATCCAGACCGCCGCGACCGAGGTGGCCGTGCCGCGCACCCGCCTGGAGACCGACCTGGAAAAGCTGGGCACGCAGCTTTCGGTCATCTCGCTGGGCATTTGCGGCGCAACCTTCCTGGCGGGCTATCTGCGCGGGCGGCCGACCGCTCGGATGCTGAAAAGCGCGCTGGCGCTGGCGGTCGCCTCGATCCCCGAGGGTCTGCCGACGACCGCGACGACCACGCTGGCGCTGGGCCTGCGCGAACTGCGGCGCAAGCAGATCATCGTGCGCCGCCTGTCCGCCGTGGAGGCGATGGGCGGGGTTCAGGCCATCTGCTTCGACAAGACCGGCACGCTCACCGAGAACCGGATGCGGCTGCATTCGGTACATCTGGGCGGCGAGGCGCAGGCGCGCGCGTTTGACCGGGAGGTGACGCGGGCAGGGCACGACCCGGTGCTCGCCCGGCTGCTGGAGATCGCGGCGCTGTGCAGCGAGGTGACGATCGAGCGCGACGGGGGCGAACGGCGGCTGGCCGGTTCGGCGACGGAGACCGCGCTGGTCCGCGCCGCGGAGCAATTCGGCGTCGAATTGGACGCGCTGCGCGAACGCTGGCCGCTGGACGAGATGCTCCACCGCAATCCCGAGCGGCGCTACATGATCACCCGGCACCAATCCGCAGACGGCGCACACACGGCTATTGTTGCGAAAGGCGACCCGACGCAGATCATGGAGCGCTGCCGCCACGCGATGATGGCAGACGGCTCCGTGGCCGCGATGGACGACGCCATGCGCCGCCGCATCCGCGCCGAGACCGACCGCATGGCCGGCGAGGGCCTGCGCGTGCTGGGGTTTGCCTATGCGGCGGACGGCGCGATGGACGCGCTGGCATGCGAACTCGTCTGGGTCGGCGCGGCGGCGCTGCGCGATCCGATCCGGCCCGGCGTCCATGAGCTGATCGACCGGCTGCAGGGCGCGGGCATCCGCCCCTTCATGATCACGGGCGATCACAGCGCCACGGCCCGTGCCATCGCGCAGGACATCGGCCTTGCCGGAGATGGGCCGCTCAAGGTGCTCGACAGCACCGAGTTCGACAGCCTCTCGCCGGAGTTGCTCGCCGCGCTGGCGCCGCAGACGCATGTGTTCGCGCGCGTCCCGCCGGAAAAGAAGCTGCGGCTCGTTCAGGCCCTTCAGCGGAATGACATGACCGTCGGCATGACCGGTGACGGTTTCAACGACGCGCCCGCGCTCAAGGCAGCCGACCTCGCCATCGCCATCGGCGCGGAGAGCGCGAGCGTCGCGCGCGATGTCGCGGACATCATCGTGGACGAGGGCGAAATTCGCGCGATTGGCGACGGCGTCGAACAGGGCCGCGCGATCACCTCGAACATCCGCAAAGCCGTACACTTCATGATCGCCACAAACCTCAGCGAGATCCTCGTTGTGCTGGCCGAGACGGTGACGGGCGATGAAAGCGTGGAATCGCCGCTGGAGTTGCTGTGGCTCAACCTCGTCTCCGACGTGTTCCCCGCGCTGGGACTGGCGCTGGAGCCGCCGGAGCGCGACCTCATGCGCCGTCGCCCGCGCCCGTCCGGCGAAGCCCTGTTGCGCACGCGCGACCTGCGGCATGCCTTCTACGAATCGCTCGTCATCGGCTCCGGCGCGCTGACGGCGCATTTCTACGGCATAAGCCGCTACGGCCCGACGCCGCACACGCGCACCATCACCTTCATGAGCCTTGTGCTCGCGCAGCTTGCGCATGCGCTCACCTGCCGTCACGATCGGTTCGAGCCGCTGGGCGGGCGCGCGCTGTTCAGCAACAGCCGGCTCAACTGGGCGCTGGCGGTATCGCTGGCGCTGCAGGCCGTGCCGTTCATGTCGGGCGCGCTGCGCCGGGCGCTGGGCATCGCGCCGCTGCAGCCGGGCGATCTCGCCATCGCCGGGGCCACGGCGCTGAGCACTTTCGCCGTCAACGAAGGCATGCTCGCCTATCGCACGCGCCGCCGTCTGGCCCCGCCCGAGCCCCCGGAAGAGGAGGCCGAAAATGCGTGATTTCGTGATGACCTCGACGTCGCTGACCGAAGGTCACCCGGACAAGCTGTCCGACAGCATCAGCGACGCCATTGTCGACGCCTATCTGGTGCGCGATCCGCAAGCGCGGTTGTCGGCCGAATGCGCGGTCGCGAGCGGCGTGGTGTTCCTGTCGGTGCATGTAGCTTCGGACGCGAGCGTCGATCTCTCGCAGATCACCCGCGATGTCATCGCCGAGGCGGGCTATGAGGACACCGATTTCAGCCCGGACAAGGTCGCGATCCTGTCCTCCGTTTCGCCGCACCGGCGATCTTCGGAGACGATGGGCAGCCAGATCGAGAGCCTGAACGCGACCGTGTTCGGCTATGCCTGCCGCCACACGCCCGAGATGATGCCGATGTCGATCGCGCTGGCGCATCGGCTTGCGCGGCGGCTGTCATCCGTGCGGCGCGAGGATGAGCGGTTCGCCGCGCTGCACCCGGACGGGCAAGTGCAGGTGGCGGTGCGCTATGCCGACCGGCAGCCGCAGCGGCTGGAGACGGTGATGGTGTTTTCCGCGCTCAGGAGCGATGAGCGATTTACGCCCGTGGCGGAAGCCGATATGCGCAGCGAGGTCGTCGCGCCGGTGCTGGCGGAGCTGCATCTGCCGAGCGTGGAGGCGTCCGTCGCCATGTCGCTGGAAAAGGCGGAGACCTCCGGCGGGCCGACCTGGCATGGCGGGCTGACCGGGCGGAAGAACCAGGTCGATTGCTATGGCGGCTATTGCCGTCACGGCGGCGCGGCGCTGAGCGGCAAGGACCCGTGGCGTATCGACCGGCTCGGCGCGTATGCCGCGCGCTATGCGGCGAAGAACGTTGTCGCCTCCGGGCTGGCAAGCGAATGCGAGGTGCAGCTCAGCTACACGATGGGCAAGGCCGCGCCGCTGAGCGTCGAGATCGACACTTATGAGAGCGGCGCGAAACCCGACAATGTCATCGCTGACGCGCTGAGCCAGATCATCGACTTCAGCCCCGCCGGCCTCATGGAGCGGTTCAAGCTGGCGCAGGTGCCGGCCGAGCGCGGCGGCCGGTTCTTTCAGGACCTCGCGGTGTTCGGGCATTTCGGGCGCAGCGAACTGGACCTGCCGTGGGAGCGCACCGATCTGGCCGAGCGGCTTGAGCGCGAACTGGGTTGAGCCTCAATCGCCGTTGCCGTTGCCGTCGCCGCCTGGCCCGCCGCGCCCGTTCATCAGCAGCAGCGTCAGCCCGTACCACAGCGCCGTGGTCGCCGGCGCGAACACCTGGCCCCGCGCGAGCTGCACCACGCCCATCATTACTAGCCCGAAGGCGGCCAGCGCGCGCAGGTCGAGTTGGCCTCCGGATGCCTCGTAGAGCTGCGCGTTCAACTGCCGGCTCAGATGCTGCGCCTCGATCTCAGGGCGGTGATCCTCCGGTTCGGGGCTGACATCGCACACGCCTTCGTCCCGCAGGCGCTCCGCCAGCGCATCGAAGTCGCCCTTGTGCCGAATGACGAGGCTGCCCGTCGCCGGCCGGCCGGTCGCGGCCAGCACGCCCTCGACGAACAGCGCGTCGCGCTCCAGCCTTGCGAAGAAATCCGCGTCGCCGCGCTGGCGCGGGAAGCGCAGCCGCAGCCTTTGCCCCGCGCGATGCGCGACTTCGGCTCTCGGCAAATCAGACACTCGGACCCCGCTGGCCGTTGCCGACGCCGTCGCCGCTCGTGGCATGGCTGGCCTCTTCGGCGGCTTGGGCGGCCTGCGCCTGCTTCTCCTTGGCCTCGCGCTGCAGCTCGTCCAGCGCCTCGTGGTAGGCGTCCTCGGCGGTTTCCGCCAGCTCGGAAAGCTGCTCGCGGCTCTGCTCATACGCCTTGATGCCCGCCTTCATCGCCTTGCGCATCGCCGGCTGCGCCGCACAGTACACGCCGGGCATGAACACCGCCAGCGCGCCGGCAGCCGCCGCGCCCGCCAGCAAACCTCTGAGAAAAGCCCCGTTCATGGCAACCTCTTGAATGTCCCCTTTAACGAATAGTCAGGCCGACTCGCCCTGCGCAGCCCGCGCCGCCGTCGCGCCGCCGAACATCGCGCCGGAAAACCCGCCATACCACACATAGCTGGACGCCAGGTAAAGCCCCGGCACCGGCGTCTTCGCATCGCCGAAGCCCTCCTGATCGTCCGGCGGCACCGCCGCGAAGCCGTAGACCGCGCCGCCGGGTGTGTTCAGATAATGCTTCATGCTGCGCGCGGTGACCATCTCCTTGTAGCACACCGCATCGGCGAAACCGGGGTAATGCGCATCCAGTTCGGCGATGATGCGGTCGGTCCAGCGCGCGCGGCGGGCCACGTCGGCGTCCTCATCCAGATCGCGCCAGTTTTCGAGCTTGTCGAGACCGACAACGCTGACCGGATAAGCGCCTTCGGCGGTGATGCCGCTGTCGATGGCGTCGTAGTTGACCACGCCGAGCATCGGCATCCGCCGGCCCGGGTCGTCGGCGAGCAGATCGGCGTTGAGCGGAAGCTTGCGCGCGGAATCCATCCAATCCGGGAAGATGAAGGTCGAATACCGGCTCAGGCCGACAGTCGCTGGCGGCTCGCGCAGGCCGAGATAAAGCGCGAAATGCGAATGCGACAGCGGGCGGCTGGCATAGCGCTTCTCGAAGCCGCTGCGCTGATCCTCGGGCAGCATCTCCGCGAGCGCATGCGGCGCGGCATTGCCGAAGATGAGCGGCGCGCGCGCTTCTTCCGCGCCGCCGTCCCCGTCATGCGCAACGCCCGCGACCCTGCCGTTCTCGGTGAAGATTTGCGTGACCGTGCGCCCGGTGTGCGCCGCCCCGCCATGCGCTTCGATGACCGCGACCAGCGCCTTCGCCAGTTCCGCCGAGCCGCCCTTGATGTAATGCGCGCCGCCGATGAGGTAGGACGCCTGCGCCACCGCGAAGCCGGGGAACCACAGCCGGGCCGGATCGTCGGTGAAATAGCTCATGTTCGGCACGAGGGCGAGCTTGATTGCTTCCTCGTCACCGAAGAAGCGGTCCATCACCTCCGCGGTCGTCGCGTTGCGGTTGCGCGCGAGGCTCCAGAAACGCATCGGGTTGGACAGCGCCGCCGAGAGCCAGTTGCTGCCCGCGCCCTGCTGGCCGAGTTCGTTGATCGCCGCGCGAATATCGCAGAGCAGCTCGACGAATTCGCCGACGGGCCGCCGATGGTCCGGGAAGCGCGCGCCCAACGCCTCTTTGACCGCCTCCTCGCCGCTTGGCAGCACGAACGGCGCGCCGAGATGCTTGCTACGCACCTCGTGCAACTCGGGGATCGAAACGGTCGTGATGCGGTCATTCAGGCCGAGTTCGGCGAACAGCCCGGTCTTGTGATCAGCCTCGTCGAGGCCGTCAAGCTGGTGCAGCGAGGCTTCGATCGTGAGGCCATCGCGCCGGAAGGTCGAGGCCGCGCCGCCGAATTCGTCGTTGCGCTCCAGGACCAGCACCTTGCGACCGTCTTTCGCCGCGAGCGCGCCCGCCGTCAGCCCGCCCAGCCCGGAGCCGATCACGATGGCATCGTAAGCCTCACTCATGGCACGCCTCTTCGCGCTACGTTGATGTCGGCAGTTTCACCTTTGCCGGTCTAGTATATCCGGCCCGCGGTGAACAGGACTTGCGTTCCGTCAATGCCCTATGCAGCCGGGTTCGGGCGGGCCGTCGGGCGCGGGCGCGGCGAAATCCGCTTCGGTGTCGAGATCGACCAGCACGCCAGCGGATGCCGCCGGGACGCTAAGCACATCCGCCGCCTCGCGGAGAATGCCGCGCGCGCCGACATCGCCCGTCAGCATCGCGAGCGCGCCGCGATGGTCCGCGCCGAACAGCACCGGGTGGCCGCGCCGCCCTTCCCAGACTGGCACGCAGATGCGCGCGGGCTGCGCGTCGTGCGCGGCCGCCAGCCGGGCGTAATCCTCCGGCGTGACCTCCGGCATGTCGCCGAGCACGATGAAGACGCCGGCCAGCGCCTCGCGCAGCGCGTGCACGCCCGCCGCGATCGAGCCGCCCATGCCCGAAGCCGCGTCGTCATTGCGGATGCAGCGCAGCCCCGCTTGCGCGGCCTGCTCGGCGATGTGCTCGCCCTCGTACCCGCTGACGACGACCGCGTCTGCCAGGCCGAGGCCCGCCACCGTCTCCAGCGTATGCGCCAGCAGCGGTCGCCCGTGATACGGCTTCAGCAGCTTGTTCGCGCCGGGCAGCCTTCGCGAAAAGCCCGCCGCCAGCACCATCGCGCCATATACGCTCAGCCGCGCCACGATCCGCTCACATCCTCGCGCCGCGCCGGCCGGCCAGCGCGCCCGAGGCCCCTCGCGACAACGGCCAGGTGAAGGTGTGCATCAGGCTGGAGAACGGGAAGTAGATCAGCCAGGCCTCGACGGTGAACAGATGCAGCAGGCGCAGCGTCTCGCTTTGCTCGCCCAGCGCCATGCAGCCCGTCAGCATGACGATGAAGGTCAGCCCGGCGGCAATGTGGTCGTCGGGCCGCGATATCAGCCGCACCACCGGATCGAGGAAGCGGCGGATCCACAGCGCCATCAGCCCGGCAAAGGCGACCTGTGCAGAAATTATGAACGCGGTGCGCGACATCGGCGGCCAGCCAACGCCGAGGATATGCTCTTCGATGAACGCGACGTGCGGCGCGGCGAAGAAGAGCAGCGCGAACAGGCCCAGGTGAAATGCATAGCCCGCGATGGTCACGAACCAGACCTTTGCCCGGGCCATGAACGGCGCGCGCGGCGCGAAGTGCTCAAGGTTGGTGCGCAACGCGCCCAGCGTCGGGCTGCCCCTCGGTCGGGCCTGATTGTGCGGCAAGCCGCGTCCCGTCAAGAGGATATTGGCCAGCCGCCAGGCCACGAAGATCACAAAAAACCACGCCGAGAAAATCCACAGCGGCCCCTCGATGAAGTCGATCAGACTCATGACGCCTTGCCCTCCTGCGCCTGCACATCCTTGAGCCACAGATCATGATGCGTGCGGGCCCAGTTCTCGTCGACGCTGCCCTCAACCATTCCCTTGAACGTCCCCTCAGTGCCGAGCGTGCCGAGATAAATGTGTCCGAAGCCAATCCCAATCATTACGAGGGCGGCGACGGCATGGACAAGGTCGGCGTATTGCAGGGTCGTCCGCGATGCGAGAGCATCCGGGAATAGCAACAGGAAACCGCTAACCGTCAGCGCGATGCCAGTGATGAACGCGGTCCAGAACCACATCTTCTCACCGAAATTGTAGCGTCCCGCGCTCGCATGTCCGCCGAACATGCCGCCGCCGCGCAAGAGCCAGCCGATGTCGGCAAGCGACGGGAAATTCCCGCGCACGAACAGGAAAAACAGTGCAATGATCGCGACACCGAAGATCGGCCCGAAAAGGTTGTGCGCCTGCATCGCAGCCGTTGCCACGACCCCGAAAGCCTCCGGCCCGATCAGGGGGATCAGCACGGGCCGGCCGAAGAGAATGATCAGCCCGGTGAGCCCCAGCAGAATGAACAGCGAAGCCGTCATCCAGTGCGTCGTGCGCTGCGCTAGCGAAAAGCGTGGCACCGGGCGGCCGGAGTAGCCGCCGTCAATCCGAATCGTGCCGCGTATGAGATAAAACACCAGAATCGCCACCAGAATTGCCAGAAGGGCAATGCCGCCATAAGGTATAAGCGTCTCCTGATGGACAACCGACCACCACTCACCTGAGCGATTGATCAGGACGCCGGCTTCTGGATCAGGCACCGCGGTCTGCCCCTCTGTGCCCCGGCGTATCTGCAGCCAGATATCCGTATCGCTCTGTCCGCCCAGCGTGTTGGGCGGGCCATCCGGAACGCTTCCCTTATCCGCCATGATCTTCCAATCTCCGCTGATATTCCGAGCGCAAGAGCGCGCACGCGCACCCGTTAACGCGCGGGTCGCCCGTTCGTTCCCAGCTTTTCACAACCATTTCACGATTTTTTAACGCTGTTGGGCGCCGTCGCACGATCACTGCGCTGCGGTCGCCGAAAGCGGAAAAAATCACGGTTGTGGGATGAAGATGGAATTCATTCCGGCGGTGATGACGCGGCTGCGAAGAATAGGAACAGGGAGCGACGCGCCGCTCCCCATCCTTTGGCTTTGGGCTTGCTGCTACTGTCCCACACCTCTGCCGGGCGTCTCGACAAGCCCTTCCTCACAGGCGACGACTAACTCGTCCTGGGAGACGCGTCCATCGCCATCGGTATCGACGCGGGTGCTGATGGTCATGAACTCACCGATTTCATCGTCGGTGAGGTAGCCGTCACCGTCTGTGTCCAGCGCGCTCATTTCAGCGATGCAGCGTTGCGGGTCCTCGTAAACCTGGGTTTGGGCGTTCACCGTGCTCACGAATGCCGCTACAACAAGCGGTAAAACAGCGTATTTCCAAAGTGTGTACATGAGAGCTCCCTGTTTAATCTTCGTTTAACGAAGGATCAGAGCAATCGTGATCCTGCTGGAACAACACATCTCGCGAGTGGCCTGTTCCTGAAACAGACGCCTATCCTGTGAAGACTGCCGATATGGTGGACAAAAGATGAGCGCCGCCGCCACTACGAGCGCAAGTGATAGGCGGAGTTGATGCAAGCTAATGCCGGAAAGGTCTCGTCGGCGTAGGTCTGGAAAGTTCGATGACGTTCCGAGGGAGCCATATGAACAGCAAGCCAACGCATGATGACGTGACACGCCTGCTTGGGCCGCTGAGCGATCAGGCCGTGGCCGATATCCTCAAGGTCGGGGCCAGCTACGCCGATCTGGAGGCGGTCGCGCTGCGGCTGGCCCAGGAGGACGATGTGCTGGGTGAGGCGCGCCATCCGCTGACCGGACCGGCCGCGCATGTTTACGATATCGTCAAGAGCGTGCAGGAATACGGCGATGAGGCTGATCGCGGCGGGTGACGTCTGCACAAGAGGTCATGAATCGTCCG
>CAYYSM010000009.1:2839-23099 GCA_964474225.1 uncultured Hyphomicrobiaceae bacterium | reverse complement strand
GACCCGGGCAGTCGACGTGGGCGTAGTGGCGGTTATCCGTCTCGTATTCGACATGCGCCGTGGAGATGGTGATGCCGCGGGCCTTTTCCTCCGGCGCGCCGTCGATCTTGTCGTAGGCCTGAAAGTCGCCGAAATACTTGGTGATCGCCGCGGTCAGCGTCGTCTTACCATGGTCGACGTGCCCAACCGTCCCGATGTTCACATGGGGCTTGGAGCGCTCGAACTTTGCTTTGGCCATCTGGCTCTCCGTCTCTTCCTCTGCTTCACAGTTTTCGCAATTAGCCGAACTTCGCCTGAACCTCGTCCGCCACGGCCTGCGGCACCTGGGCGTAGTGGTCAAATTGCATCGTGTACTGCGCACGCCCCTGGCTCATGGAGCGCAGCGTGTTCACATAGCCGAACATGTTGGCCAGCGGCACGGTCGCGTTGACCACCACCGCGTTGCCCCGCATCTCCTGGCCGAGCACCTGCCCACGGCGGCTGGTCAGGTCGCCGATGATGCCGCCGACATACTCCTCCGGCGTCACGACCTCGACTTTCATCACCGGCTCCAGCAGCTTCGGCTTCGCCTTTTGCGCCGCTTCGCGGAACGCGGCGCGGCCCGCGATCTCGAAGGCCATGACGCTGGAGTCCACTTCGTGGTAGGCGCCGTCCGTCAGCGTGACCTTGACGTCCAGCATCGGGAAGCCGGCGATGATGCCGGTGCTGAGCACGCTCTCCACGCCCTTCTCGACGCCGGGAATGTACTCCTTCGGCACGTTGCCGCCGACCACTGTGCTCTCGAACGCGAAGCCCGACCCGGCTTCACCGGGCTCCACCGTCATCTTGACGCGCGCGAACTGGCCCGAACCGCCGGTCTGCTTCTTGTGGGTGTAGTCCACATCCGCGGACTGCGTGATGCTCTCGCGGTAGGCCACCTGCGGCGCGCCGACATTGGCGTCCACCTTGAACTCGCGCTTCAAGCGGTCGACGATGATGTCGAGGTGCAGCTCGCCCATGCCCTTGATGATCGTCTGGCCGGACTCGGTATCGGTCATCACGCGGAAGGACGGATCCTCCTGCGCGAGACGATTGAGCGCCACGCCCAGCTTTTCCTGGTCGGCCTTACTCTTCGGCTCGACCGCGACTTCGATCACCGGTTCGGGAAACTCCATGCGCTCAAGGATCACTGGGGAGGCCGGGTCGCACAGCGTGTCGCCCGTGGTAACGTCCTTCAGGCTGGCAATCGCGACGATGTCGCCCGCGCAGGCCTGCTTGATGTCCTCGCGGCTGTTGGAGTGCATCAGCAGCATCCGGCCGACGCGCTCGCGCTTTTCCTTGACCGTATTGAGCACCTGAGAGCCGCTGTCGAGCGTTCCTGAGTAGATGCGGCAGAAGGTGAGCGAGCCGACATACGGGTCGTTCATGATCTTGAAGGCCAGCATCGACAGCGGCTCGCTGTCATCGGCCTTGCGCACGATCTCCTCGCCCGTCTTCACCGAGATGCCCTTGATCGGCTTCACGTCCAGCGGCGACGGCAGGTAGTGGATAACCGCGTCAAGCAGCGGCTGCACGCCTTTGTTCTTGAAAGCCGAGCCGCACATGACCGGGAAGAAATCCACATTGCAGGTGCCCTTGCGGATCAGCTCGTGCAGCTTCTCCTCATCGGGCTCCTCGCCTTCGAGATAGGCTTCCATGGCCGCTTCATCGGCTTCCACGGCCGTCTCGATCAGTTCGTCACGATATTCCTTGGCGCGGTCGACCAGATCGGCCGGAATCTCGGCCTCGTGAAACTTCGCGCCAAGCGTCTCCGCCTCCCAGATGATCGCTTTCATGCTGATGAGATCGACGACGCCCTCGAAGTCGCTCTCCGCGCCGATCGGCAGCTGCAGCACCAGCGGCTTCGCGCCGAGACGATCCTTGATCATCTCGATGCAGCGGTAGAAGTCCGCGCCGAGCTTGTCCATCTTGTTGACGAAGATCATGCGCGGCACTTCGTACTTGTCGGCCTGGCGCCAGACCGTCTCGGTCTGCGGCTCGACGCCGGCATTGGCGTCCAGCAGCGCGATCGCGCCGTCAAGCACGCGCAGGCTGCGCTCAACCTCAATGGTGAAGTCGACGTGACCCGGCGTGTCGATGATGTTCACCCGGTGACGCGGGCCGATCTCGTTGCCGTCAATGTCGCGGAGCACCCAGAAGGTGGTCGTCGCGGCGGAGGTGATGGTAATGCCGCGCTCCTGCTCCTGCTCCATCCAGTCCATCGTCGCGGCGCCGTCATGCACCTCGCCGATCTTGTGGCTCTTGCCGGTGTAGTACAGGATGCGCTCTGTCGTCGTTGTCTTACCGGCGTCAATATGGGCCATGATGCCGATATTGCGGTAATTCTGTAGCGGTGTTTCGCGTGCCATCGTTCAGCGGCCCCGTGTATCCATAAGGTATTCTGTTACCAGCGGTAGTGCGAGAACGCCCGGTTGGCCTCGGCCATGCGATGCGTGTCTTCGCGTTTCTTGACTGCCGCGCCGCGGTTGTTCGCGGCGTCCAGCAGCTCGCCCGAAAGGCGCTCCTCCATCGTATTCTCGTTGCGGCCGCGCGCTGCAGTGATCAGCCAGCGGATCGCCAGCGCCTGTCGGCGCTCCGGGCGCACCTCCACCGGCACCTGATAGGTTGCGCCGCCGACGCGGCGCGAACGCACCTCGATGGCCGGCTTCACATTGTCGAGCGCCTCGTGGAACATCTGAACCGGATCGCGCTTGGTCCGCTCCTCGATGCGGTTCAGCGCGCCATAGACGATGCGCTCGGCCACTGATTTCTTGCCGTCATACATCAGAATGTTCATCAGCTTCGCGAGCACCACGTCGCCATAGCGGGCGTCAGGCGTGACCTCGCGTTTTTCTGCTCTGTGACGGCGCGACATCTATCGACTGCTCCAACTCTTCCGTTGCGTCTCTTCTGATCAGCTTCCCGGTTGCGGCACACGGCCGGCGGCACCTATCGGCTGGCGAAAAGATTAAGAACCCGTCAATCCTTCCGTTACTTCGGCCGTTTCGCGCCGTACTTCGAACGGCGCTGTCTGCGCTTCGACACGCCTTGCGTATCCAGCGTGCCGCGGATCGTGTGGTAGCGCACGCCCGGCAGGTCCTTCACGCGGCCGCCGCGGATCATCACCACGGAGTGCTCCTGAAGGTTATGCCCCTCACCGGGGATATAACTCGTCACCTCATAGCCATTGGTCAGCCGCACGCGCGCGACCTTGCGCAGCGCCGAGTTCGGCTTCTTTGGCGTCGTGGTGTAGACGCGCGTGCACACACCCCGCTTCTGCGGGCAGGCTTCCAGCGCGGGAACCTTGTTGCGCTTCACCGGCGCCTGGCGCGGCTTGCGAATAAGCTGTTGAACCGTAGGCATTCTACCAATCGTCCGCTGTCTTTGGAGCAGAGTCCGCAACAGGCGCAGAACACACCGGCAGCGATGCCGCGGCATGCTGAGCGCCAAAAAACGCAGAGGACCGCCGCCCGGCCGGGGCGTGCGATCATGACCGAATTCTACTCAGCTTGTTTTCGCCAGCGTTTAGCCGAACACTCAGGGCGATGACGCACAAAAGCACGCCGACTACCGCCTGGCCATCAAATCGCTGGTAAGCTAGTCACCGGAATCCGGGGCGTCAAGCCAAAAAAACAACGATTTGCGCCAAATCGCTGGCAGCGCCTTTGCCGCGCGGGCGGGCGTCACCTTTCGGCCAATGCATCGCTTCATCACAGGGATTGTGATGGTCCCGGTGAACCAGTAGAAACCGAAAATAATGTATGTACCGCATCCGCCGCGTCTTGCAAGGTGCCGGATGCCCTTTCTGCGCGGCAGCCCTGCCCCGGCCGCCCGCCGCCGCAAGGATCACGCTCATGACTCACCCTGTTCTGGCCGACGCGCTCGCTGAAAGCTGCCGGCAGATTCCCGACACGCTGGCTGCGGTCTGCGCCGATCTGCGCTCAGGCGACATCCTGGCGAGCCAGGTTGGCGATGTGCCAGCCGCCACGCCGGATGACCTGGCGGGCCTCGCCGCGCGCGTGTTCGCCGGCGGGCGCGACGCCGGACTGAACCGTCTCTGGCGGGCTGAGACGGACAGCGTGGAAGGCGGGGATGAACTGGTGCTGCTGGAGCCAGGGCGTTGCTTCGTGATCCTACGGGCGGTCACGCGGCCGCATTTTGCGCTCGTGTTCCTGACCGGCCGCGCTGCTGATGTCGGCCTGACGATCGCGCGCACCCGAGCCGTCAAGGCCAGCTTCGAGGACGCGCTGCGCCGGCTGTGACGGCCGGTTACAGGAAGGATGGCACGCATGAACGCAACGGCCGAAATCGCAACCTTGGACGGAACGGAAAGCCTTCCGGATGCCCGCCCGCCCGAGCGGCTGCTTTCGCTGCTGATGCTCGTGCAGCGCACCATTCTGCCGCGCCATATCGCGGCAAAGAGCTCCGGTTCGGCGATCGAGCTGGATCTGTCCAGCGGGCGGCTGCAGCTCGGCGTGCGGAGCGGAAACCATTTCGTGATCGACGATGCGCTAGCGGCCGCTGCGCCCGATGCGTACAAATTGCTTCGCTGGCGCGCCAGCGCCGTGACGCGGCACGACGAAACCCTGCGTCAATATCGGCCCGCGCTCTGCGCCTGCGCTGCCCGTGCGCTTATACGCTTCTGCGCCGAGGGCGCGTCGCGATACCGCATTGAGGCTGCGCCGGTGCAGGAGGTCTGGGCCGCCGCTTCGTTTACGGAGATGGAGCTTTACGAAGCCGCGCGCGATCAAGCGGTTGAGGGGGGCAGCGGCCCGGTGCGCGCCTTCTTCGACACCGTGCATTCAAAAATGGACGAAGCCTGGCTGCTGTCGCAGGACGGCTGGATCATCGCGGCCCCGGCGGATGCCCGCGGCTTGGCGAAATACGCCGAGATGACCAAGACGGCGCGCCAACTGGGCGCATGGGGCGATGCCCTGTCCGATCGGGGCGTGCCCCGGCTCGCCTATGCGACCCGCCCGCCGCGCGAGCGTATCTGGTGCATCGCCTCGGATGCCGATCACCTTGCCATGTTGCGATGCCCACCGCTGACATGGGCCGCCACGCTCAGCGCCTGGAACGATCATATGGCCGACGGCCAGAGCGACGCCGGCTGATCCGGCCGGGATCGGCGTGACCACCATATATAGTTGCAGCCGACCGACGCACGCCCAACACGCCGCAGCCCACCCTTGCGCAATCTTTACCGAAAAGGCACTTTGCAGCCTTGACAAGAACAAACCCCGTTCAACTTTGCGCCGCAGCGTTGTAACACCCCTGCCAGAGGTGACGCGCGAATGCGCGCCCAGCGTCATCCGGCTTTCCGGCGAAGCAAGCAATGACAGCACACACGACACCGACGGACCCGAATAGCGACCTCGCTGCAAGCGACGCGGACACCGGCCCAGGTCGGGCGCTCCAGCGTATGGTCGACGAGTTGGAGGCGTGCGCAAGCGCGCTCAGCGCCGACCTCGAAGGTCCGCTCGCCTCGATGGCCCAGTCGCTCGTCGGGGAGCTTGGCGAACAGGTCTGCCGCATCGCCGTCATCGGTCAGGTCAAGGCGGGCAAGAGCACCTTCATCAACGCGCTCGCTGGCCGGCCCACCATGCTGCCCACCGACGTCAACCCGTGGACGGCGGTCGTCACGAAAATCCATTTCGGCGAGCCCGGCCGGCAGGAGGGCGCGTATTTCGAGTTCTTCACCGAGGATGAATGGCGCCACATGATCGGCGGCGGCCGCGTGCGCGAGATGGCCTCCAGCCTCGCCCCGAATCTCGACAGCGAGGAGATTCACAAGCAGCTCTCCGAGTTTGAGAACCGGGCCAAGAGCCGGCTGGGTGAAAACCTCCCGCAGATGCTCGGCAAGCACCACCTGTTCTCATCCGTCACGCCCGGCGTGCTGGAGCGCTACGTCACTGCTGGCGAGGACCGCCCGGCTGCCGAAGGCGCGATCGACGAGAGCAACGCGCATTTCGCCGATATCACCAAGAGCGCCGATCTCTACTTCCAGGATAACCCGTTCGGCTTCCCCACCGTCGTGATCGACACGCCGGGCACGAACGACCCGTTCCTTGTGCGCGACGAGATCACACTGCAAAATCTGGAGACGGCGGACGTCTATGTCGTGGTCGTGACGGCGCAGCAGCCGCTGTCCAACACCGACCTCAATCTCCTGCGGCTCCTGCAGGGCGTGGATGCCGGCCGCGCGCTCATCTACCTGAACAGGCTCGACATGCTGGAGAACGCCGCGGACGATTACCAGAGGGTGTTGGAGCGGGTGCGCGCCATCCTGCGCAAGGAGTTCTCGACGGACGACATCCCGGTCATTCCGGGCAGCGCGGCCTGGGGGCTTCGCGCCATCACCCCGATGGGCGCGCATCGCGACGGCACGCTGGATGAAGGCTTCATGGACTATGCCGCATCGCGCGGCTTCGCGGAGCGCGAGACGGTCCGGCGGGTCATCGAAGCGGAGGAACCGACCGAAGACGCCCTCGCCGCGCTGCTGACCGACATGTCCGGCCTGAACGAAATCAACACCGAACTTGCCCGGCTGATGACGCGCTCGCGGGCCGCACAGAAGATCGCCAGCGTCGCCGGGATCGTCGCGGCGCTCACCCACAATTATGCGCTCCTGACACGCCATGAGTGCGAGCGCATCCAGGCGCGCGCCGAGCAGGACGAGGCGCAGCGCCGAGAGGACCGCAAGCAGCGCAAGACGGCCTTCGAGGGCGCAGCGCGCGAACTGGCCGACCGCTTCAAGGCGTTCGAGCGGGAATATGCCGCGCTTGCCGCCGAAGGGACGCGCAAGATTACCGACCGGCTGCGCACGGCTGTGAGCGACCTGGCCGACGCCGAACAGACCGCGCTGGAGGAAAAGCTGCGCGCGGGTGAAAGGCTCGATGCGCCGCGCCTCGACACCATCGGTATCCGCCACAAGCTCGCGCGCGAGTTCCTCGCCGTGTTTGATGAAGTGGCAGCCGCGATGCAGACTTTCGAGCGCGATCATCTGAAGGAGATCGACGAAATGTTCTCCAGGGCGGCGCCGGGGCTGCAAGGCGCGATGACCGCCGGCCCGCTGCCGGCGGCGCCTGCGCGGCCCTCGCTGTCGCCGCTGGCGCAAGCCGTGGCGGTCGATCTCGATGAGCCGCGACGCTTCGTCTGGCAGAGCCAGAGCGATGATCCACGCCAGGCCGTGAAGGCGCTGCGAACCGGGCTTGAGCGCGATTTCCTCACCGTGGCGCGCGAGCTGAGCGATCTGGCGAAAAAAGCCCTGAGCGCGCATGCCGCGAGCGTCACGCGCCGCTACCGGACCATCGTTCATGAAACGCTGGAGATCGTCGCGAAGCTCGTGCAGGGCGGCGCAACCACGGACGACCTGGACGCCGCGCTGGAACAGGCGCAGGCGCGCGCAGAGCGCATGGCCGCGCTGGCGGAGCGTATGGCCGCGCTTGATGAGCGCTGCCGCACGGCGCTCAAGACGTCATAAGGCAGGACATCCGCGATGCAGGAAACGGCCGAGCACCAGCAGGGCCCGGTGGACGAACTGGCGCAGCGGCTGCGCGAAACGCGCGAGGCTTTTGCCCAGTCCGCCCATATCCCGCGCGTGGCGTCGGCCATCCACGGCTTGCAGCGCATCGAGACCAGCCTGGGCCGGCCGCCGCGTTTCGGCGTGTTCGGTGAGTTCAACTCGGGCAAGACCTCCCTTACAAACATCCTGATCGGGCATAAGGCCCTGCCGACCAGCGTCGTCACCAGCGAGCGCGGCTCCACGCTTCTGCGGTATGCCGACCAGCCTGTGCTTTATGCCATCGGCGCGGAAGGCGGACGGCACCGCCTGACCACCGCGGCCTTTCAGAAGTTGATCGCCCGCCCGGCCCTGACCGAGATCGGCGTGCCCTTCCCCAAGTTGCGCGACTACGAGATCATCGACACGGTCGGCGTCTCGGATCCCGCGCTGGGCGGATTGCCGCCGAAACAGGCGGCGAATTCGTATGTCCACGGCGCGCTCTGGTGCACCGTCGTCAGCCAGGCGTGGAAGCGCAGCGAACTCAGCCAGTGGCGAACCATGCCCGAAGCCGTGCGCAAGCGCAGCCTTCTGGTCCTTACGCATCTTGACGCGGTGCCCAACCCGCAGGACCGGGAAAAGATCGCCGAGCGCATCCGCTCCGAAGCGGCCAACCTGTTCCACGGCTTCGTGATGATATCGCTGACGCAGGCCATGCGCGCGCTGTCGCCGGAGGGCGAGATCATCGACGAGACAGCCTGGTACAACAGCGGCGCGGCCGAGCTGGAGCACTGGTTCGCCGAGGTGGTGGCCATGGCGCGGGTCGAGAAACGCCGCCGCGCGCTTGTTTCGGCACGGGCTATCGCCGAGCGCCTGATGTCCGCGCCGCTGCGCACCCCGCACGAGATCGCGGTGTCGCACCTGCAGGCGGCTTGGAGCAGCCGGGTTCGCCGGCGGGTCATGGACACGACGGGTGGCCGCGATGTCAGCCAGCTCGGCGTCGAGGAGCACATCGAAACGCTGGTGAGCGCGGCCCGCGGCTTCGCCGCCTACGGGCTGGAACCGTGGCTGCAGAGCCGCGTGAAGAGTGCGACGTCGCGCGCGATCCTTGGGCTATTGCCGACGCAGCCCGCGCAGGTCCGCGGGGTCGTGGCCGGGATGGACCCGAACGAGGCGCATCGCGCGCTGGAGCGGATCGTGGATCAGGTCGCGGCCGAGTTGCGCGAGGCCCTCATGGAAATCACGCCCGCGCGCAGCGACCGCCCCGCGGAACTCCCTGCCTCTGTGACCGAGGCCGCCGCGGCCCTCGCCGCCTGGGCGAGCGAGCAGAGCGGCTGAAACCTATTCGCGTTTCAGCAAGCGGTTCACCAGGAAATTCGTGAAGCCTTGCGGCCTGAAGCCCCGGGCGACCTCTTTCGGCTTGTAATGCTCATCCACCCATTGGATGAAATCCATCGGCGCGCCCGCGGTCTGCTCGCGGTAGCTCTCCAGAAAATGATCCAGCACGCCGGTATCCGCCTGCCTGAAATGTCCATAGCGCAGGCTGAGCTGGCGGGACGCCTGCTCCACCGGCTGTCCCTCTCGCAGGATCATGTAAAGCGCCGACATGAGGCCCGCACGGTCCGCCCCGGACTTGCAGTGAATGAGCGCCGGATACTCGATCTCCTCGAACAGGGCCGCCGCCTGATGAATCTGTTCCCGCGTCGGGACCGCGCGCGAGCCAAGCTTGAAGTTGATCAGCCGGACGCCGTATCGCTCGCAGGCCTGCTGCTCCAGGCGGTAACTGCCGCAGTCGCGCGAACCGCGCAGATTGATCACCGTGCGCAGACCGCGTTTCGCCAGCTTGCGGATGTCGCGGGGCCCCGGCTGCGCTGAGCGCCAGACGCCGGGGGCGACCTGGTGCAGGTTCAGATAGGCAAAACGAAAGATGCCGTGATCCACGGCGACCAGGTCGAAATGTTCGAGAAACCGGCCCAGCTTGGGCCGGGCGCTGACGGCTCTGGTGTTGGCGAACTGGTTGCGGTAGCGCCGATAGCTGCGCCCCAGCACGCGCCTCTGACGCTTAGCGAAGTTCATTGCCATGTTGCGTTCCACGCCCCTTCGCGCGCAAGCCGCGCGCCTTACGAGGCGCTATCAGCCCTCTCTTTCAACAATGTGCCACAGTTACCCTAATGGAGGACGAGGCGTCCGTCGAGATAGCGCAACTCCGCTGGGGATACCAGGCTCTGATGGCTCACCGTGATGCGGTGAAGCGGGCCATCCAGATTGGCGCGCCAGTAGTCCAGGAACTCCACGAGCTTGGGAAATTCCGGAGCATAATCATAGTCTTGCCAGACAAAGGATTGTATCAGCTTAGGGAAGTCAGGAAGCCTGTACAGGATTTCCGCGGTCGTAAGGCTGTAACCGTGAAGCTGCTGCAAGAGTTCGCTGTTTGCCATCGTCTCCTCAACGTTCCCAGTCCGACTTTGCGGCCCGGCTCACTGCGCTATCGGCCGGGGACGCCGGCGCGCTTGACCGCGTAACGATTTCCAAATTATACGACAGACGTGGCGCAAAGGAAGAAAAATGTTTAATAACAATGGCTTGGCAGCACGCGGGCAATGCTGCTGCTAAAATGGCCAGCCGGAGCGCGACGATTTGTCCATTGTGGGGTGCATCCCTCACCCCGAAACATCACATCAACATCCGAATCAAGGCCGGCAGCGTAAGCACTGACAAAGCTTAGTCGTAACCTTGCGCAACGCTGGACTCCCACGCCCGCTCGTGCCAGACCTGCCGCTTTAAGGTCTGCGGAAAGGACGAGAGAGAATATGCTGAAAGCCAATATCTCGCATCTGCCAAAGGACCACCCGAAGGTTGAGTTCGGCCGCATTGGCGTGCTGCTCATCAATCTCGGCACGCCGGACGCAACCGACTACTGGTCGATGCGCCGCTATCTGAAAGAGTTTTTGTCCGACCGCCGCGTGATCGAGGTGAACCCGGTGATCTGGTGGGTGATCCTCAACGCCTTCGTCCTGACCAAGCGGCCTTTTGCCTCCGGCGAGGCGTACCGCTCCATCTGGAACGAGGAGCTGGACGAGTCGCCGCTGCGCACGATCACACGCGCGCAGGCCGACAAGATCTCTGAGCGGCTGGGCGATGCGCCGCAAATCATCGTTGACTGGGGCATGCGCTACGGCAACCCGTCGATCAAATCGCGCCTGATGAACTTGCAACAGCAGGGCTGCGACCGCATCCTGCTGTTCCCGCTTTATCCGCAGTATTCTGCGGCCACGACCGGCACGGCCTGCGACAAGGCATTCGACGCGCTCAAGCAGATGCGCTGGCAGCCGAGCGTCCGCGTCGTGCCGCCCTATTACGACGAGCCGCGCTACATCGACGCGCTCGCCCGCTCCATCAAGGGCAGCCTCGCCAAGCTCGACTGGGAGCCAGAAGTGGTTATCGCCTCTTATCACGGGCTGCCCCTGGAGTACTTCCAGAAGGGCGACCCGTATCATTGCCACTGCGCCAAGACCACGCGCCTCTTGCGCGAGGCGCTCGGCTGGGACGAGCACAAGCTGCGACTGACCTTCCAGTCCCGCTTCGGCAACGCGGAGTGGCTGCAGCCCTACACCGACAACACGATCGAGGACCTGGCCAAGGAAGGCGTCAAGCGCCTCGCCGTGGTGACGCCAGGCTTCTCCGCTGACTGCGTGGAGACGCTGGAAGAGATCGCCATGCAGGGCCGCGAGAGCTTCGAGGAGTATGGCGGCGAGGACTACGCCCTGCTGCCTTGCCTGAACGACACGCCGGACAGCATTGATATGCTGGAGGCGATCATCCGCCGCGAACTGGCCGGCTGGGTCGATCTCGATGTGGCGCAGGCCGCGGAGCAGCAGCCCGAGCGAACGCTGGCGGCTTCCGGCTAGGGATCGTCTTTCCCCGTTTCCAGATCGGGAAAATTCGCCTAAAAGTGTCACAGTCCCTATGGGCTGGAGACACGCATGGGCCCCTTTGAAATTTTCGCGATCGCCGTGGCGCTCGTGCTGGTCGTCACGGTCGCCACATCGGTCAATATTGTACCGCAGGGGAGCAACTTTACCGTTGAGCGCCTCGGGCGCTATGTCCGCACGCTGAAGCCGGGCCTGCGGATTGTCGTGCCGTTCCTGGAGCGGATCGGCCACCGCGTCATCATGATGGAGCAGGTCCTGGAAATCCCGACCCAGGACGTCATCACCCGCGACAACGTGGAGGTGCAGGTCGACGCCGTCGCCTTCATGCAGGTGCTGGACGCGGCGCAGTCGGCCTATGCGGTCGCGAACCTGCGCGAGGCCATGATCACCCTCGTGCTGACGAACACCCGTACGGTCATGGGATCGATGGAACTCGACGAACTGCTGTCCAACCGCGACGCGATCAACTCGCGCCTTTTGCGCATCATGGATGAGGCGACGCACCCCTGGGGCGTGAAGATTTCGCGCATCGAAATCAAGGACATCAACCCGCCGGCCGACATCACCGAGGCGATGGCCCGGCAGATGAAGGCCGAGCGCGACAAGCGCGCCGATATTCTAGAGGCCGAAGGCGATAAATCTGCCCGGATTTTGCAGGCTGAAGGTTTGAAACAGTCGCTGATCCTCGAAGCCGAGGGCCGCAAGGAGGCCGCCTTCCGCGACGCCGAGGCCCGTGAGCGCGAAGCCGAGGCCGACGCGCGCGCGACCGAGATGATCTCGCGCGCGATTGCCGAGGGCAACGTCCAGTCGATCAACTTCTTTGTCGCCAACCGTTACGTCGAAGCGCTCAAGAGCCTCGCCAGCGCCGACAACGCCAAGGTTCTGATGATGCCGGTGGAGGCCGCCAGCGTCATCGGCGCGATCGGCGGGATCACCGAACTCACGCGCGAAGCCTTCGCCTCGTCAGGCGGCGGGACGCCATCGGCGGCCCCGGATGGCGCGGGACGCGGCAGTCAGCAGCCCGCTGACGGGCAGGCGAATGGGCAGGCCGCGCCGCGCGAGACTGGAGCCAGCGAGGACGGGGCGCAGGCCGACCAAGGAGGCAACTCGCAGGAGCCGGAAGCGCCGGCCTCCGCGAGGCCTAACGGCCCGGCAAACGACGGTACGGCCCAAGGCACAAGCTGATCAGGGGTTCCCTGACGCAGCGAAACGGCTAAACTCCCCCCATCCTGCGGCCGGAGCGCGCGGCCGGAAACAAGCGCCAACAACCATCGGAGGGATGGCGAATGGAAGGCTTTTTCGGCATGGTGCGTGAGCTTGGCGGATGGGCCTGGCTGATTTTCGGCGTCATCCTGCTCGGGCTGGAACTGCTGCTTCCCGGGTTTTTCCTGATCTGGTTCGGCATCGCGGCGGCGATTGTCGGCGTCACCGTTCTCGCCTTCGACATCGCCTGGGCCTGGCAGCTCCTGATGTTCGGCGGGCTATCGGTCGTGGTCCTGCTCGGCGCGGGCCGCTTCTGGGGGCGCGAGGACGATGATGCGGGCCGCTTCACCGACCGCGCGAGCCAGCTGATCGGCCAGCAATACCGGCTGCATCATCCTATCGAGAATGGCCGCGGTGTACTGCTCGTCGGCGATTCACAGTGGTCGGTGCGCGGGCCGGACTGTCCGCGCGGGGTAACCGTGCGCATCGTCGGGGCGCAGGGGACCTATCTGCTGGTTGAGCCGGTCAGCGACTCCTCGAATAACGGACTCCCGAAGGCCAGTTCATTCGGCGACGTCTAGGCGACGCCGAGGCGCAGCAGGTCGTGGATGTGGACGATCCCGACGGGGCGCTCATCTTCCACCACGAACAGCGCCGTAATTTTCAAGGTGTTGAGCACGTTCAGCGCCGCGCTCGCCAGTTCATCTGGCCCGATGGTCTTGGGTCCGCGGGTCATGACGTCGCTGACCTTCGTCTCCAGCAGGCCATTGCCCATGTTCCGGCGTAGATCGCCGTCGGTGAGAATACCGATCAGCTTGCCGTCTCCATCGACGACGCCAAGGCAGCCGAAGGACTTCTCCGTCATCAGGACGAGGGCCTCGCTCATCGGCGTGTCCGGCCCGGTCAGCGGCAGCCGTGCGCCGGTGTGCATGAAGTCCCCGACGTGCTTCAGGTTCGCGCCAAGCTGGCCGCCCGGGTGGAAGACCTTGAAGTCCTGAGCGGTAAACCCCTTGCCCTCAAGCAGCGCGATTGCCAGCGCATCGCCGATGGCAAGCTGCATAAGCGAGGAGGTCGTCGGGGCCAGCCCGTGCGGACAGGCCTCGGTCGCCTGCGGCAGGATCAGTGCGTGCTGCGCGGCCCTTGCCAGCGAGCTTTCCGCGCGCGAGGTGATGGCGACGATCGGCACGCCAAACCGGCGGGCATAGGTGATGAGGTTGGTAAGCTCGACCGTCTCGCCGGACCAGGACAGCGCGATAACCGCGTCCTCCGGTGTGATCATGCCGAGATCGCCGTGGCTCGCCTCGCCCGGATGGACGAAGAAAGCCGGCGTGCCGGTAGAGGAGAGCGTGGCTGCGATCTTCTGGCCGATGTGGCCGCTCTTGCCCATGCCGCTGACGATGGCCCGGCCCTCCAGCGCCTGAAGCAACGCCACCGCTTCGGCGAAGCGCGCGCCAAGCGCCGCGCCCATCGCCTGTTTCAGCGCGGTGACGCCGCCGAGTTCAAAATCAAGCGTCCGCAGGGCGGATTGCACTGCCGCGTTGGTTTCCAAGCCCCCCGTCGCGGCCGTTTCCGCCGCGGCCGTCGCCTGTGCCATGCCTTATCCCTCCTGATTGGTCTCGCCGGTTTATCGCCCCCTATTCGAGTGTTTTGGCAATCCGCTTGATCTCCGCGCGCATCCGCTCCGCCAGGTCCGGGTGGTCCAGCGCATAGGCGATGTTGGCTTCCAGAAAGCCGAGCTTCGAGCCGCAGTCATAGCTGGTGCCCTTGTGCTCGTAGGCGTAGACCTTCTGCGTCTCCAGCAGCTTCAGCATCGCATCGGTAAGCTGGATTTCACCGCCCGCGCCCGGCTTGACCTTCTCCAGCACATCGAAGATTTCCGGCTGCAGGATGTAGCGGCCGAGAATTGTCAGATTTGACGGCGCTTCCTCAACCTTCGGCTTTTCCACCATGCCCGTCACCGGCCAGATCGGCCCTTCCCCGTCCTCAAGGCTGACGACGCCATATTTGTAGACCTCAGACGGATCGACCCGCTCCACGGCGATAAGATTGATCTTGTCGCCGGTTTCCGCTGTGAGCCGCTCATATTCGCGCATCATCGCCGGCAGGCATCCCTCGCCGGGCGACTTGATCAGCACGTCCGGCAATAGCAGCGCGAAGGGCTGTGTCCCAACCAGATCGCGCGCGCACCAGACCGCATGGCCCAGCCCCATCGGCTCCTGCTGGCGCGTGAAGCTTGACTGACCGGGCGGCGGGCGCAGGCTGTCGAGCAGCGCCAGCTCTTCTTTCTTGTTGCGGTGCTGGAGAACGGTCTCCAGCTCGTACTGGATGTCGAAGTGATCCTCGATCACGTGCTTGTTGCGCCCGGTCACGAAGACGCTGTGATCGATGCCGGCGGCCCGCGCCTCGTCGACGACATGCTGGATCAGCGGCCGATCGACGACCGGCAGCATCTCCTTTGGAACGGCCTTTGTCGCGGGCAGGAAACGGGTGCCGAGACCGGCCACCGGAAAGACGGCCTTGCGGATCTTTTGCGTCATGCGTTCTCTCTTGAACGGTTATCGCGCTGTAAAATCATAGAGGGAACCTTGGCGCGAAACGTGGCGAGCCGGTGACGATCGCCAGTCCCACTGGATACCACGCATCACGGCTCCTGCGCCAGCCGGTCCAGCATGGCGCGCACTGCCGCGATCTGCGGGGCCGAGCGTTCGCGGTAATTCAGGCCCGTATAGCCCCACCAGTCCCAGCAGGCCTTCGGGTTCACTGTGCTGCGCTTGGTCTGGGGGAACAGCACGATCAGCCGGTTGGCATCGGCCCACCGCGCAAACCCCGAGCCGCGAATGAAGGCGTCGCCGATCGCTGCGCGATTCTGCTCGCAGCCATGATAGGCGACATGCACCGCACATCCCGGACCATCTCGGCAATCAGGCGGGATGTAGACGACGCCTTCGGCCGCCATGCTGTGCCGGTCGGTGCCTTCGATGTAGGACGTCTGCGCGAACGTGCGGAAAACGCCCTCCGCCGGGGCGTCTGGCTCGGCCGCCTCGCCATAAAGATGCCGGATGATGGCGCCGGCTTGATCGTAGTCGCAGTCGTTCAGATAGGGTGGGCCCGAGACGCCGCAGTCCAGGCCGTCATCTACCGTGATGAAGGCGTGGCCCCCTCGGTCAAATCGCACAAAGCGCAGGTTTGCGTCCGGCACACCCATCTCCCGGTAGAAGTCTGCTGCCTTGGCAACCACCGAGCGGGCGACTGTCTCGTCCTCGCTGGCATGAAACAGATACACCCGGTCCGCCATCAGGCCGTCGACCGGCGCGATCTTCTCGTCTTCGGCAAGCTCCCGCGTGCGCTCGGCCAGCGTGTCGACATCGGGCTTGCCCATCATTGCGAGGCTGTCGTCCATGCAGGCGTTGAGCGCGAGATTGAGATTGTGCGGGATCGCCGTGGTCCAGATCGGCCAGAGCCGGGAGAATTCGCTTTCGGCGCAGCCGTAAGGCCCGCCGGCCACCAGCCCGGCCCCGATAACGATGTCGGAATGCGCCACCTGGAACTGGCCGGCCATATAGGCGCCTGACGACAAGCCGGAGACGGTGGTGCGCCCGATATCCGCGCCGAGCGCCGGCAGCCGCCCGGCGGCGCTGTCCTGCCCCGCGTCCCAAAGCAGCCAGACGAAAAGCGCAGCGACAAAGGCGAGCAGCCCCGCCACTGCCGTCCAGCCCAGTGCGCGCCTCTTGACCGCCATCGGTGTGCTCCGATCCGTGTCCCCCACCGCATCTACGGTGAGTCAGCGCTCATAGCACTCACGGATCGAAGCACCAAGCCTTTACGGCGCAATCGAAGCCGGTGTGGATCAACGGCGGTTCAGCCGGCCCTCGCCGTCCAGCCGCACAACCCACACGTCCTGATAGCCCGCGCCGCGCCCGGTCGTGTAGCCGGTTACGAGGATGCCGCCGTCGCGGGTGGTGATGACGGCCGTTGGCCGCGTCCAGGTGCGCCCGCCGACGATGCGCGACCAGATGATCTCGCCATCCGGCGCGAAGCGCACCAGCCGGGCATCGCTCTCGCCCAGCCCGCCATACTGCGCCGCCGAGACAACCACCACGCCGCCATCCGGCGTCGGCGCCGCGCCCCAGGCCTCGTTGCTGCCCGCATTCTGACTGAGCCGCTTCCACAGCGTCGCGCCATCATGCGCGAGCCTTATCACCCAGGACTTGCTATCGCGCGGCGTGCGTTCCTGAGAAATCCCGGCGACGAAGAAGCCGCCTTCGGGCGCGGCGTTGATCGCGGTGCCGGCGGAGAATATGCCGCGCGCGAAATGGCGCTGCCAGAGCATGTCGCCGCTGGCGTCGAGGCGAATGACCCAGTTGTCAAAGCTTTTCAGCCCTGGGCGCTGCGTATAGCCGGCCACGCCGAAGCCGCCATCAGCAGACTGCGCGATGCTGACAGCGCCCTCCTCGCCATCGGTGCCATGCGTGCGCTCCCAACGCATGTCGCCATCCTCATCGAGCGCGATCACCCACAAATCGTCATCGTCCGCTCCGCCCTTGCTGCCGGCAACGACGAAACCGCCCTCCGCGAGCGGGGCAATGGCCCGCGCGCCGTCATTGTGCTCGCCGCCATAGGTCTGCTGCCACAGGAGATCGCCGCCGGCGTCAAACCGGGCGATCAGAGCGTCTGAGCCGCCCTCGCCGACCGAGTAGGTCTTCCCGGCGATAATGACGTGGCCTTCATCCGTCGCGGCGATGCCGAACACCTTTTCCGTCATCGGACCGCCCAGCACCTGCTGCCAGACCACTTTGCCCTGCGCATCCAGCCGCAGCACCCAGGCGTCGCGGTCCAGCATGCCGTGAGAGCGTGTGTGGCCGGCCAGAGCATAACCGCCATCCGGCATCTCCACGACAGAGTGGGCTTCGTCGTCCAGGGGCCGCCAATCACCTCTTCCCAGGTGCAGATGGCGCCAGTTTCCTCGCAGTCGCCTGCCAATTCAGGCAATACTTCACCTTGCACGCCGGGTATGGTCTGCGGCGCGGCGGCATGAACCGGGCCAGCGAGCGCGAACGCTGCCACGGCAGCCGTCACCACGCTCAGTGCGCGGCAAGCGAACGGGGAATAACGCGAAAACGGATGGGACATGGGTACAACAGCCTCCCGCGATGAATAAACTGTCGTGAAATTGACATCTCAAAAAACAACGGCGTCAAATCACCAATTCGACCAATCCCGTGATGAGATATGGGCGTGATTGACCGAATATTTCCAAGGTGCCGGAAAAGCAGGATTTTCCGTCTTCACGAGGTTCGCCCGCGACGATCTGCGCAGCATTCGGTGTGATCTAGCGGAAGAGCCAGTCAAACAGCGTGCGCGGCTCGCGGCGATAGCGGCGCGGCTGACCACGCTCCCGCCGCCATTCTTCATAAGTCCAGCCGTCGTCCTCCAGCCGGCGCTCGCGTTCGCGCCTGACGACCTGCGGCCGTTCCTCTCGCAACTGGTGCGCGCTCGGCACGCCGTCCGGGTCCGTGACAGTCACGCCGTAACGGCCCCACTCCCACTTTGCCTTTTCGCCGGCGACCTGAAATGGCTCGATCGCCACAACGCGTTCCTCGCGCAGATTGATGATCGCGACATTCTCATGCGCCCGTTCACCCTCTCCGGACCGGCCCGGCTCGCTGCCCGCGTGGTAGCGCAACAGGCCGAAGCCCTGCAGGGTCTGGGTGAGCTCGGTCCATTCGACGAGGCGCGGCTGCGCATCGCCGTGCATCTCCAGCGGCACAGCGATGTCGTCATAGTCGTCGCTCACCGCGTAATAGCTCGCGTTCGCGGCCTTGACGATACGCCAGCCATCAAGCGGCTCGCCGACAGTCAGATCGGGCAGCGTAACTTGGCCCTCGGCGGCCTCGCCCAGACGCTGCAGCGCGGTGCGTGCATCCTCCATCAGCGGGTCGAGCTTCAGGGCGGCGCGATATTCGGCTATCGCCGTCTCCATGTCGCCAGCCTCCTCGGCCAGTTGCGCGCGCGCGAAATAGGCGTCCGCCATATCGGGGTCGAGTTCGAGCGCCTGGCTGACATTGGTGCTGACCTGCACCGGTTGGCCGAGGCGCAGATAGGCGCGCGCGCGGCACAGGTAAGCCGGCGCGTGCTCCGGCGCGAAGGTCACGGCCATGTCGCAGTCGCTCAGGGCCTCCTGCACGCGCCCGCGCTCAAGCTGCGCCAGCCCGCGTCCGGCATAGGCCTCGCCGCTTTCCGGCGCGATCTCCAACGCGGCGGAAAAATCCTGTACGGCCGCCTGGTGCTTGCCGTCGTAGCGGTGCACGCGCCCGCGCAGGATCAAAAGCTGGGCATCGCCATCGGCGGTGGCGACCGCCTGCTCCAGATCGTTGAGCGCATCGTCATAGTGACGGACCTCGATAAGCGCGGCGGCGCGGTTGCGATAAGCAGCGGGGTAGTTGCGGTTTAGCAGGATCGCGCGGTTGAGATAGCGCAGGCTGTCGAAGGGGCGGGCCTCGGCAACGGCGATCTTCCCGCGCCCATTGAGCGGGGCCGCGCTTGAGGGCAGCAGCGAAACCGCCTTGCGCAGATCGGCCTTGGCCTGCTCCAGCTGGCCGAGCGCCATGTAGGCGTTGCCGCGATTGTTGAACGCCGCGCCATAGGCGGGAGCCAGCGAAATGGCCTGCGAAAAGTCCTCGATCGCCTCTTCGAACCGGCCCATCGCCATCAGGACATTGCCGCGATTGTTGTAGACGGGCGCAAAGCTCGGGTTGAGTTCGATCGACCTCTCGAAGTCAGCGAGCGCCTTTTCGTGTCGCCGTTCGCGCCAGTGGGCGACGCCGCGATCGTTCAAGATGCTCGCGCGCCGCGCTTCGGGCAGGTTCTCGTCCTCCAGCGCCTTGCCATAGGCTTCGATTGCCTTGGCGTTGTTGCCGCGCATCAGCGCGTTGACGCCCTCTTGTGCATAAAGGAGCGCCTTTTCAACCGAGGCTTGTGCCGGATGCGCCCCGACCAGGACTGCCAGCAGGATGATGCGCGCTGCGAGAATCATGGGCTTTCAAAATTTGCCGGGCCTTGCCCGCGTTTCGCCGAAACCTTGCCCTTATACCACGTTCGTGGTCAACAAAGGGTCATAGTTCATGCGCATGTCCCCTGTTGCCGGGGAGAGAGCGGAAAATGTGGTTGTCAGCGCCGCAACAAAGGTCGGCGGAAGCACACTGCTGATAGGAGCTACCCGTGAAATCCTCGATCCAGCCTCCCCTCGCAACCGTGATCGCGTTTGCCGCTGCGCTCATCGCTTCGATCGCACTGCTTGCGCCGCCTGTGTCCGCGCAGACGCGCGATGGCCTGACTGGCGATCCGCTTGTGGACAGCATTCTGCAGGCGCCCGGTCCGGATTTTCTGGAGCCGCGCGGCCGCCGCGATGATCCCCGCGTCTGGGACGATCCGCCGCGTAACCGGTGGAACGATAGGCCGCGCGAGAGCGCGCGCGAACAGCGGGATGAGCCGCCCGCACCGGCCGAGGACTGGGAGCGCGCGCAGGAGGACTGGCGGGAGCCCGCGCCGGAGCCGGAGCCAACACGTGAAGCCAGGCGTGAGCCGCCGCCACCGCCAGCGCCGCGCG
>CAYYSM010000009.1:0-2829 GCA_964474225.1 uncultured Hyphomicrobiaceae bacterium | reverse complement strand
CGACGGTCCGCTTGACATCGTGATCCTCGATTCCGAGCCCACGGAAGCCGACCAGGGCAGCCGGGAGGAAACACCCCAAATCACCGATGCGCCCGCTGCCGATGAAGAGGAGCCTTACCGCGAACAGGCCGCGCCGCCTGAACCGGGCGACGATGCGTCTGACCAGGTCGCCGCCGTCACACCGCCCGAAGGCAGCCCTCCGCCCGCAAGACCGGCGCAAGCGCCCCAATCCGCGCAGCCTGATCCTGAACTGGACCGGATGATCGGCCAGATGATCATGGTCGGTTTTCCCGGCAAAACGCCGTCCGACGCGGGCGTGAGCCGCGTGGCGGAGCAACTCGAAGCGGGCAAGGCGGGCGGCGTGATCCTCATGAGCCGCAACATCGACTCGCCGCGGCAGGTCAGGCAGCTCACCCGCGCCCTGAGCCGCGCGGGCGAAGGTCAGCCGACGCCGTTCATCGCGGTGGATCAGGAAGGCGGCTATGTCCAGCGGCTGTCCCGCGTCAAGGGCTTCAAGACCCACCCTTCCGCGGAGCGCCTTGGCGAGCGCAACAATCCGGATGCCGCCTATTCAGCTTACCGCAATCTCGCTCTGGAGCTGCGCGACTACGGCTTCAATCTCAATCTCGGCCCGGTCGTTGACCTCAACCTCAACCCGGCCAACCCGGTGATCGGGCGGCTGCGGCGCAGTTATGGCGCGGACCCCGACCATGTGACGGCCTACGCCAAGGCGTTCGTTTATGCGCACAACGAAAGCGGCGTGCTCACCGCGGCAAAGCATTTCCCCGGCCACGGCAGCAGCGACACCGACAGCCACGACGTTCTTGTCGACATCTCGGACAGTTGGCTGGAGCGCGAACTGCGCCCCTATCGCAAGCTGATCGAGGACGACGCCATCGATATGATCATGGTGGGGCATCTGTATCATCCCGCCTTCTCGGACAGCCCCGATGTGCCCACCACACTCTCGCCCAAGGCCATCGAGCAGGTGCTGCGCGAGAGCCTGAATTACGATGGGGTGGTCATCACGGACGATCTCGACATGCGCGGCGTGCGCCAGAATGCGGATTTCGATGAACGCATCGTGGGGGCCGTGGCGGCGGGCAATGACATCCTGCTGATCACCAACGGCAACGGCTACCAGCCCGACCTGCCCGAGCGCATCGCGGAAGTCATTCGCGCGGCGATCGCCGAGGGACGGCTGAGCGAGGCGCGCATCCGGCAGTCCTACGAGCGGATCATGGCGCTGAAGGATGAGCTGGCCCGCCTGCAACGCACCGCCACCAGCGCGGGCGAAGATCGCGGATTGCAGGATCACACCTCCGGCGGTTGAGGAACGCGCGGGCGGGCTCGCGCGTTGTCTTTGCGCCACAACGGCCGCGAAGTCTTTCGCCAATCCGCGCGTAACGGCGCAGGCGCGTCACTTTGCCTCTTCTCGCATGATCCAACCGACCCCCGCCCCGCGTAGGCTAGGCAAACAACGGGAAGGTGGATATGCTAGCGAGTTCTTCAAAAGGGGCGTCAACGCCTTACCACGCGCGCCGAGCAGACCGGATGCACATGACAGAACTCATCCAGAAGGTGGCGCGAAACCGCGACTCCGAAGCCTTCCACGAATTGTTTGTCACATTCGCCCCGCGGATCAAGGCGATGCTGATGCGTCAGGGCGCCGACCCGGAAACGGCAGAAGAGATCGTCCAGGAGACAATGCTCTCCGTCTGGCGCAAGGCGCATCTGTTTGCAGAAAGCAAAGGCAGCTTCTCGACCTGGGTTTTCACCATCGCGCGCAACCTGCGCATCGACAAGCTCCGGCGCAACACCGTCTGGCAAGACCTTGGCGGCGAGGCCGAGGAGCGCCCCAGCGAGGATGACAGCCCCTATGACGAGGTGGAGCGACATCAGCAGCGCGCGCGCGTCACGCAGGCGCTGGAAACCCTCACCCCGGATCAGCACGAGGTTGTCCGCCTCGCCTATATCGAGGGATTGACCCATACCGAAATCGCTGAGCGGCTTGGAGTCCCGCTTGGCACAGTAAAATCACGGATGCGGCTGGCCTACGGCAAAATCCGCGAGCGTCTGGGAGACCTGAAATGACAATAAAACACCACCTCGACGATGCGACGCTCATGGGCCTGTCGGCCGGCGCCCTGCCTGAAGCGCTTGCCAGCGTGGCAGCGTGCCACCTCGATGTCTGCCCCTCCTGCCGACAAAGGCTCAGCGAATTGGACATGCTCGGCGGGGCGCTGCTTGAGCGAATGGAGCCCGAGCCGTTGAGCGACGGCCTATCCGAGCGCATGGCCGCCTATTTCCGCGACGACAACGTGCGCAGCTTCCCGCTGCATCGCCGGGCGCGCTCCAATAACGGCAAGCGGCATGGCGAGGTTCCCAAGCCGCTGCAAAAACTTATCGGCGCTTCGCTGGACGAGTTGCCCTGGCAATGGATGGCGCCGGGCGTTCGGCAGTACGCGATCGACCTGCCGAGGGAGAACCGGGGCAGCCTGCGCCTTCTGCGCATCAAGGCGGGCATGCGCATCCCCGAGCATGGGCATGGCGGCTCGGAGCTGACGCTGATCTTGCGTGGGGCGTATCACGACCGCTTCGGGCGCTTCGGGCCCGGCGACATTGCCGATCTCGACGAGGACGTCGAACACGAACCGCGCGTCGACAAGGACGGCGAATGCATCTGCCTCGTCGCCACCGAGGAAGCGACGCGCTTCAAAGGGCTGCTCTCGCGCGTGCTCCAGCCTCTGACGGGCATTTGAGGACGGCCGGAGGCAGTCCGGGAGTTCAGGCTTGGCTTATCGCATCATCTGGATCATTGGCGCGAGC
>CAYYSM010000008.1:9979-24253 GCA_964474225.1 uncultured Hyphomicrobiaceae bacterium | reverse complement strand
GACACATAAACTGTGTAAAGGTGAAGGGCGCTGGGGCGCGCGTCCCAGCTATGTCAAGGAGGCCGGTCATGAAGAACATCACGCTCGCCGTGGACGAAGAGGTGTTGGCGACGGTGCGCGCTTACGCGGCACGCAACAACACGTCGGTGAACGCGCTGGTGCGCGAGCATCTGGAGCGGATCGCGCGGCAGGAGGACAAGGCGGCGCAGGCGCGCCAGCGGCTAGTGGAGTTGAGCCGGGAGTCGAAGGGGGGTCTCGGCGATTGGAAATGGAACCGGGAAGAGCTTTATGATCGTCCCGTACTTTCTGGACACGAACATCCTGGTGTACGCGGCGCTGTCGCAGGGCGGGGACGAAAGAAAGGTTCGGATAGCGGCTGAATTGATAGCGGCTGGTCCATTCGGTTTGTCAGGGCAGGTGCTTCAGGAATTTTACTGGACGGTCACCCGCAAAGGGAGCCCTCCGCTGGAGGTAGCCGTGGCGATGGAGTGGCTCGATATGCTGAGTGAGCAGCAGGTCCAGCCACTGGACGCAAGCCTTGTGCGACTGGGCGCGTTGATGGCCGAGCGCTATCGCATCTCCTACTGGGACGGGGCGATCCTGGCCGCGGCGGAAAGCCTCGGCGCGCCGGTTGTCTATACCGAGGATCTGAACCACGGCCAGGACTACGGCACGGTGCGCGCGATCAATCCCTTCATCGAAAACGCTCCGGCGGGCGGTTTTCACGAGGGGCAGCAGAGCTACGCCGAAAACTGATTGAGAAGCCGAGAGCAACGACGAAACGAAAAGGTTGAACCCATGGCGGTGCTTGTCGACAGCAACACGAAAGTAATCACCCAGGGCATCACGGGCAGTCACGGAACCTTTCACACCGAACAGGCGCTTGCCTATGGGACAAAGGTTGTCGGCGGCGTCACGCCCGGAAAGGGCGGCGGCGAGCATCTCGGCCTGTCGATCTTCGACACCGTCGCCGAAGCGGTCGAGAAGACCGGCGCGACCGCCAGCGCGATCTACGTGCCGCCGCCGTTTGCCGCGGACGCGATCCTTGAAGCGATCGACGCCGAACTGCCGCTCGTCGTCGCCATCACCGAAGGCATCCCGGTGCTGGACATGGTGCGGGTCAAGCGCGCGCTCCAGGGCTCCAAGACGCGGCTGATCGGCCCCAACTGTCCGGGCGTGATCACGCCGGATCAGTGCAAGATCGGCATCATGCCGGGCCATATCCACAAGCCGGGTTCTGTCGGCATCGTCTCGCGTTCGGGCACGCTCACTTACGAGGCGGTGGCGCAGACCACCGCCGCCGGGCTGGGTCAGTCGACCTGCGTCGGCATTGGCGGCGACCCGGTCAAGGGCACCGAATTCATCGACGTCCTGGAGATGTTCCTCGCCGACAACCAGACCAAATCCATCATCATGATCGGCGAGATCGGCGGCGCGGCGGAGGAAGAGGCGGCCGCGTTCCTGAAATCCGCGCCGGTCAAGAAGCCGACCGTGGGCTTCATCGCCGGCCTCACGGCCCCGCCGGGCCGGCGGATGGGCCATGCCGGCGCGATCGTCGCGGGCGGCAGCGGCGGCGCGGAGGACAAGATCGAGGCGATGCGCTCGGCCGGCATCCGCGTGGCGGACAACCCGGCGGAGATGGGCGCGACTCTGGTGGAGATGCTCCAGACCGCCTGAGGGCCCGTGATGGGGCGCTACGGTCACAATGAGTTGTGCGCAGCCGCGCCATTGCGGGAAGCAAGGTTTACGCGCCGTCCCTATATTGTATGACGGAACGCGCGACAGGCAGACTGCGCGACAACACGATAACGGAACGGCCATGCGCAAGCAGCAGCTTAACGAGACTTTCGCCCTCAGCTCCTTCCTTCACGGCACGAATGCCGCTTACGTCGAAGACCTCTACGCCTGCTATCAGGACAACCCCGGCGCAGTCGATGCGGAATGGCGGCGCTTCTTCGCGGGCCTGAAGGACCAGCGCGAGACTGTGCTGGCAGAACACCGCGGCCCATCATGGAGGGCCGAGCATGTCCGCATCAACGGCGACAGCGAACTGCTGGCCGCGCTGACCGGCGACTGGAGCGAAACCGAGCGCGAGGTTGAGGGCAAGATCCGCGAAAAGGCGGCCGAGGGCGGCGTCGCGCTTCACGAGGAAGACGTCATGCAGGCGGTGCGCGATTCGGTGCGCGCGCTGATGCTGATCCGCTCGCATCGCGTGCGTGGGCACCTGGCCGCCGATCTCGACCCGCTTAGGCTCACGCCCCCGGTGGACCATCCGGAGTTGCAGCCCGAAACCTACGGCTTCACCGAGGCGGACTACGACCGGCCGATCTATCTGAACAAGGTGCTGGGGCTGGAGACCGGCACGCTGCGCCAGATCGTCGAGATCCTGCGGCGCACCTATTGCGGCAAGATCGGCATCGAGTTCATGCATATCTCCGACCCGGACCAGAAAGCCTGGCTGCAGGAGCGCATCGAGGGCGTCGGCAAGGAGGTGCAGTTCACCCGGCGCGGCAAGGAAGCGATCCTGCAAAAGCTGATCGATGCGGAAAGCTTCGAGAAGTATCTCGACAAGAAATACACCGGCACCAAGCGCTTCGGGCTGGACGGCGCGGAGGCGATGGTTCCGGCGCTTGAGCAGATCATCAAGCGCGGCGGTCATCTGGGCCTGCGCGAGATCGTCATCGGCATGCCGCATCGCGGGCGGCTGAACGTGCTCGCCAATGTGATGGGCAAGCCGTATCGCGCGATCTTTCACGAATTCAAGGGCGGCTCGGCCCACCCGGAAGAGGTCGAGGGCTCAGGCGACGTCAAATACCACCTCGGCACCTCGTCGGACCGCACCTTTGATGGCAACGAGGTGCATCTGTCCCTCACCGCCAATCCCTCGCACCTGGAAGCGGTGGACCCGGTCGTGCTCGGCAAGGTCCGCGCCAAGCAGGACCAGCACGAAGATGCCGATCGCACCAAGGTCTTGCCGCTGCTGCTGCACGGCGACGCGGCCTTCGCCGGCCAGGGCGTCGTCGCGGAATGCCTCGGGCTGTCCGGCCTGCGCGGCCACCGCACCGGCGGCTCGATCCACTTCATCGTGAACAACCAGATCGGCTTCACCACCGCGCCGCGCTTCGGGCGGTCTTCGCCGTATCCCTCAGACGTCGCGCGCATGGTCGAGGCGCCGATCTTTCACGTCAACGGCGATGATCCCGAAGCGGTCACCCATGTGGCGAAGGTGGCGACCGAATTCCGCCAGCGGTTCCACAAGCCGGTGGTCATCGACATGTTCTGCTACCGCCGCCACGGCCATAACGAGGGCGACGAGCCGTCATTCACCCAGCCGCTGATGTACAAGCGCATCCGCCAGCACCGGCCGGTCGTGGACATCTACGCGGAGCAACTGGTCAAAGAGGGGCTGTTCGAGCCGCAGCAGATCAACGAGATGCGCAACGCCGCGCGGACGACCCTGGACGAGGAGTTCGAGGCGGCTGAATCATACCGGCCGAACCGCGCGGACTGGCTCGACGGCCGCTGGGCGGGCATCGGCTTTGCCGATGAAGGCGCGCGCCGTGGCAAGACGGAGGTGCCGATCGAGACCCTCAAGGAGGTCGGCGAAAAGATCAACACGATCCCGGAGCACATCAACGCGCACAAGACGCTGCGACGCATCTTCGACAACCGCCGCAAGGTGATCGAGACCGGCGAGGGCATTGACTGGGCCACAGCGGAGTCGCTTGCCTTCGGCACCCTGCTCAATGAGGGCTTTCCCGTGCGCCTGTCCGGCCAGGACAGCGAGCGCGGCACATTCTCCCAGCGCCACGCGGTGATCGTCGATCAGGAAACCGAACAGCTTTATCGCCCGCTCAACAACATCTCCGAGGATCAGGCGCGCTTCGAGGTCATCAACTCGATGCTCTCGGAGTTCGCGGTCCTGGGCTTCGAATACGGCTACAGCCTCGCCGAGCCGAATGCCTTGGTGCTGTGGGAAGCGCAGTTCGGCGACTTCGTCAACGGCGCGCAGGTGACGATCGACCAGTTCATCACCTCGGGCGAGCGCAAATGGCTGCGCATGTCGGGCCTGGTGATGCTGCTGCCGCACGGCTACGAAGGGCAGGGGCCGGAGCACTCCTCGGCGCGTCTGGAGCGCTTCCTGCAGATGTGCGCGGAGGACAATATCCAGGTCGCCAACTGCACCACGCCAGCCAACTACTTCCATATCCTGCGCCGGCAGCTGCACCGCAAGTTCCGCAAGCCGTTGATCCTGATGACGCCGAAATCGCTTTTGCGGCACAAGCGCGTGATCTCGTCGATCGAGGAATTTGGGCCTGACTCCACCTTCCACCGGGTTTTGTGGGATGACGGCGACCGCGGCGACAACGGCGCGCGGAAGCTGGCTCCAGACGACCAGATCAAGCGCGTCGTGCTCTGCTCGGGCAAAGTCTATTTCGACCTGCTGGAAGAGCGCGAGAAGCGCGGCATCGACGACATCTATCTGATGCGCATCGAGCAGCTCTATCCGTTCCCGGCGCGCGCGCTCATCACCGAGCTGGGCCGCTTTGCGCAGGCGGAGATGGTCTGGTGCCAGGAGGAGCCGAAGAACATGGGCGCCTGGACCTTCGCGGAGCCGAATATCGAATGGGTTCTCAACCACATCGACGCGCAGTATAAGCGTCCGCGTTACGTGGGCCGGCCGGCCTCGGCGGCGACGGCGACGGGGCTGATGTCGAAGCATATCGCGGAGCTGAAAGCGTTCCTGGACGATGCCCTGACAATCTAGAGCACTTTCAGCAAAAGTGGATACCGGTTTTGCGTCCGAAAGTGCGATAAAACAAAAAGTTGGAGCCTGTTCCGCGATTCGGGTTGCATTGAACAGGCTCTAGACAAAGCGCAGCCGTGGAACGCGCCGCGGCAATAAGGAAACGATACGACGATGGCACAGGAAATCCGCGTCCCGACCTTGGGCGAATCCGTGAGCGAAGCCACGGTAGGCCAGTGGTTCAAGAAGTCCGGCGAGCAGGTGAACGAGGACGAGCCGGTCGTCGAGCTGGAGACCGACAAGGTCACGGTCGAGGTGCCAGCCCCTGTCTCGGGCGTGATCTCCAGTATTGCGGTGGAGGAGGGCGAGACCGTGGAGGTCGGCGCGCTGCTCGGCGCGATCGAGGCGGGCGCGCAAGCCGCCGCGGAGCCTGCTGAAGCGAAGGCCGAACCCGCCGCAGCCGCGGCTCCGTTACAGGAGGAAGCGCCCGCCAAAGCGGAGGAAGCGCCCAAACCCGAACCAGCGCCGCAACCCGAAGCCCGCGCTGGCGCCGCGGAAGCGGAAAAGCCGATGTCCCCGGCGGTGCGCAAGCTTGTGGAGGAGCACGGCGTCGACACGAGCCGCGTCGAGGGCACGGGCAAGGACGGCCGGCTGCTGAAAGGCGACATCCTGTCCGCGCTTGACGCCGGCGCTGTTTCCGCCGAAGCCCCGCAGCAGCCTCAGCGCGAACGCGCCCCGGTTGCCGACGCCGATGCCGCGCGTGAAGAGCGGGTGCGCATGTCCAAGCTGCGCCAGACCATCGCGCGCCGGCTCAAGGAGGCGCAGCACAACGCCGCCATGCTCACCACCTTCAACGAGGCGGACATGTCCGCGATCATGGAGGCGCGCAAACGGCACAAGGACGATTTCGAGAAGAAGCACGGCGTCAAGCTCGGCTTCATGGCCTTCTTCGTGAAGGCGTGCGTGCGCGCGCTGCACGATGTGCCCGCCGTCAACGCCGAACTCGACGGCGAGGACCTGATCTACAAGAACTACTACCATATCGGCGTGGCGGTCGGCACGGAGCGCGGGCTGGTCGTGCCGGTCCTGCGCGATGCCGACGCGATGGGCTTCGCGGATATCGAAAAGACCATCAACGATTACGGCCAGCGCGCCCGGGACGGCAAGCTCGGCATCGAGGAGATGCAGGGCGGCACCTTCACGATCTCCAACGGCGGCGTCTACGGCTCGCTGATGTCCACGCCGATCCTCAACGCGCCGCAATCCGGCATCCTCGGCATGCACAAGATCCAGGAGCGGCCCATGGCGGCGAATGGCGGGATCGAGGTGCGCCCGATGATGTACCTGGCGCTGTCCTACGATCACCGCGTCATCGACGGCAAGGAAGCCGTGACGTTCCTGGTGCGGGTGAAGGAAAGCCTGGAAGACCCGGAGCGGATGTTGCTCGATCTCTGAGTTCATGGATCATTGTGAATGCGTTACGCGATATTGGCAGCCGTTTTCCTCGGCCTCGGCGAATCCGGGGCTTCCGCCCAGAGCTTTGATTGCAGCAAGGCCTCTTTGGCGACAGAGCAGGCGATTTGCGCAAGCGCGGAATTAGGGCGGCTGGATGAACAAATGGCGTTGCTTTACTTCGGCTTGCCCGTGGACGTGCGCGAGGCGATGAGAAAAAGTCAGCGGGACTGGCTGCGCCGGCGCAACCGCTGTGGTTTCGACGACGTGTGCATCGCAGATGCCTACCGCAGCCGGATTCAGGTTCTCTCTCAATACTAGCGCGCGTAGTGGGCGCGGGCGCAGCAGCGGCCAAACGGGGGGCGTTTTGACGATCGAGTTGACAGTTCTGGTGCTGGCGGTGCTGCTCGCTTATGCGCAACTGACGATCTACGCCGTCTACGCCAATCGCGACTTCGGCCCCGACTACACGATGAGCCCGCGCGACACCGGACCGGAGCGCCCCGCTTCGGTGATGACGGGCCGCCTCCGCCGCGCCTACGAGAACCACCTTGAGAGTCTGCCGTGGTTCGCGATCGCCGTCTTGGTGGCGCATGTCAGCGGCGCGACAAGCTGGCTCACCGCGACAGCCGCGCTGATTTATCTGGCCGCGCGTATCATCTATATCCCGTGTTACGCATTCGGCTGGCGGCTGCGCTCGCTCATGTGGAGCGTTGCGGCGCTGGCAATCCTGGTCATTCTGGGCGACACCCTCATCTGAGGGTCGCGCGCCCGGCCCGAACATTCGAGCTGAAAGGCAGTGTCATGGCGGAAAACTACGACCTGGTGGTCATCGGAACCGGCCCCGGCGGCTATGTCTGCGCGATCCGCGCGGCGCAGCTGGGCATGAAGGTCGCGGTGGTCGAGAAGCGCAAGGCGCATGGCGGAACCTGCCTGAATGTGGGCTGCATTCCCTCCAAGGCGCTGCTCCACGCCTCCGAGCTTTACGAGGAAGCCGCCGACGGCTTTTCCGCGATGGGCATCGACGCCAGCCCCAAGCTCGACCTGCCGAAGATGATGGGCTTCAAGGACGAGGCGGTCGAAGGCAACACCCAGGGCATCGAGTTCCTCTTCAAGAAGAACAAGATCGACAGCCATCACGGGACAGGGCGCATCGCCGGACCCGGCGTGGTCGAGGTGAAGGGCGAGGACGGCGCGACCACGACGCTCAATGCAAAAGCCATCGTGATCGCCACAGGCTCCGACGTCATCCGCCTGCCGGGCATCGAGGTGGACGAAAAGCGCGTGGTGAGTTCCACCGGCGCGCTCGACCTGGCCGAAGTGCCGAACAAGATGCTGGTGGTCGGCGGCGGCATTATCGGGCTGGAGCTTGGCTCGGTCTGGCGGCGGCTGGGCGCGGAGGTGCAGGTTGTCGAATTTCTCGACCGCATCACGCCGGGCATGGACGCGGAGGTCTCCAAGCAGTTCATGCGCATCCTGAAGAAGCAGGGCATCGAATTCACGCTCGGCCACAAGGTCACCGGCGTCGATGGCAGCGGCAACCGGCTGAAGGCGACGATCGAACCGGCCGGCGGCGGCGAAGCGCAGGAATTGGACGCCGATGTGGTGCTCGTTGCGGTCGGACGCGCGCCCTACACCGAGGGGCTGGGCCTCGATGAGGTCGGCATCGAAACCGATCAAAAAGGGCGCATCACGGTCGATGACCACTACAAGACCAGCGCGGAGGGCATCTATGCCATCGGCGACGTGATCCACGGGCCGATGCTCGCGCACAAGGCCGAGGAGGAGGGCGTTGCGGTCGCGGAAATCCTCGCCGGGCAGGCGGGGCATGTGAATTACGGCGTGATCCCCGACGTGATCTACACCTACCCCGAGGTCGCCAAGGTGGGGCAGACCGAAGAAGAGCTGAAAGAGCAAGGCATCGCGTACAAGTCCGGCAAGTTCCCGTTCACGGCGAATGGCCGGGCCAAGGCGAACCGGCAGACCGAAGGCTTCGTGAAGGTGCTGGCGGACGACAAGACCGACCGTGTGCTTGGCGTGCACATCCTCGGGCCGGATGCCGGCAACATGATCGCGGAGGCCGCGGTGTTGATGGAGTTCGGCGGCTCGGCGGAGGATCTGGCGCGGACCTGTCATGCGCACCCGACGCTGACCGAGGCGGTCAAGGAAGCCGCGCTTGCGGTGGACGGTCGCGCGCTTCATATGTGAAGGCATGAAGCCGCGTTTTTTCGTCCTCACCATCAGCACGCTCGTCGCGTTTGCGATTCTGGTTTCGCTCGGCGTGTGGCAGCTCCAGCGCCGCGACTGGAAGCACGCGCTCATTGAGCGGATCGAGGCGCGCGCCGAAGCGCCGGCCAAGCCGCTGGAGCAGGTGCTCGCGCGCTGGCAGCGCGACCAGGACGTGGAATACATGCGCGTGGAGATGACCGGCGAGTTGCGCGCAAGCCAGGAGTTCCACATCTACACGATCCGCGACGGCGTCGCCGGCTGGCGGGTTGTCTCGCCCTTCGAGACCGACGGGCATATCGTGATGCTGGACCGCGGCTTCGTCCCGGAGCCGCTGAAAGATCCGCAGGCCCGGGCAGACCAGCCGGTGCCCGAGGGGACCTTCACCGTCACGGGGCTTGCCCGCGCGCCCGGCCAGTCGAACTTCGTGACCCCTGAGAACGAGCCGGAGCGCAACCGCTACTATTGGCGCGATCTGGAGAGCATCGTCGCCCAACTCCCGCCCGACGATCAGGAGCGCGCCGCGCCGTTCTTCGTCGAGGCCGAGGCGGGCGCGCTGCCCGGCCAGTGGCCGCGCGACGGCGTTACGCAGCTGCGGTTGTCTGACAGGCATTTGTCCTATGCGATGACCTGGTTCGGCCTGGCGCTAACACTTCTGGGCGTTTACGGGGCTTATGTTTTCTCGCGCCGGCGCGGCGACCAACAGCCGGCGCAGACCGGGTGATTTGCGCGCCCTGCGCCGGGTTGCTGGATCGTTTTTCCGGGCGTAGTTTAGCCGGAAATTGGCAGTCGGCGCGCCCGAACGGCGCGTTCGCGCCCGCCGCCATTTGAGGTGTCTCTCGTGAAATACGTCAGCACGCGCGGCGCCGCGCCCCGGCTTGATTTCGAAGACGCAGCCCTGACCGGTCTGGCGCGCGATGGCGGGCTCTATGTGCCGGAAAGCTGGCCGACCCTGACGCCCGACCAGATCGCAGGCTTCGCGGGCAAGCCCTACGCCGAGGTGGCCGCGGAGGTCATGGCGCCTTTCATGGGCGATACCGTGCCCGCCGAGGACTTGCGCGAGCTACTCGCCCGCGCCTATGCGCCGTTCCGGCATCCGGCGACCGCGCCGCTGGTGCAGACCGGACCGAACGATTTCATCCTGGAGCTGTTTCACGGGCCCACGCTCGCCTTCAAGGATTTTGCGATGCAGGTGCTCGCGCCACTGATGGAGCGGGCGCTGATCCGGCGCGGCGATCGTGCGGCGATCATCGCGGCAACCTCCGGCGATACCGGCGGCGCGGCGGTCGAGGCGTTCCGGGACCGCGCGCGGATCGACCTGTTCGTGCTGCACCCGGAAGGGCGCACGAGCGAGGTCCAGCGCAAGCAGATGACGACGGTGGACGCGGCCAACGTCCACAATATCGCGGTGCGCGGCAATTTCGACGACGCGCAGGCCATCGTGAAGGCGCTGTTCAACGACCATGCCTTCCGCGATGCGTACCGGCTCGCGGCCGTGAACTCGATCAACTGGGCGCGGATCATGGCGCAGGTGGTGTATTACGTCACCGCCGCGGTCTCGCTCGGCGCGCCGCACCGCGCGGTCAGCTTTGCCGTGCCGACCGGCAATTTCGGCGACATCTTTGCAGGCTATGTTGCCAAGCGGATGGGTCTGCCGATCGACCGGCTGGTCATCGCCTCCAACGTCAACGATATCCTCACACGGACGCTTGAGACCGGGCGTTATGAGCGCGGCGCGGTCGTGCCGTCATCGAGCCCGAGCATGGACATTCAGGTGTCGAGCAACTTCGAGCGCCTATTGTTTGAGATGAGCGGGCGAGATGCCGACCTGGTGCGCACGCAGATGGACACGCTTCAGCAGTCGGGCGGCTTCACGCTGGAGCCGGCGCAATATGACGCCCTGAAGGAAACATTCGCTGCGGCGCGGGCCGATGAGGATCAGACCATGAACGCGATCCGCGTCATGTACAACGCAACCGGCTACGTCGCCGACCCGCACACCGCGGTGGGCCTGCACGCGGCTTGTTTGTGCCGGGGCGACGACAGCGTCCCGATGATTACGCTCGCCACTGCGCATCCTGCAAAATTCCTGGATGCGATCCGCGCGGCGATCGGCGTATCGCCAGAGCTTCCCGAAACCCTGCGCGCGCGTTTGTCGGCGCCCGAGAAATACGACGTGCTCGACAGCGACCAGGCGCAAATCGCCGCGTACATCGCCGCGCGCACGAAAGACTGGGCTGGATTACCCGCATGAGCATGGAGAGCAGAGCGCAAGTCACGACCCTGAGCAACGGGCTGCGCGTCGTCAGTGAACAGATGCCGCATGTCGGCACGGTCTCGCTGGGCATCTGGGTCGCCAGCGGTTCGCGCGCGGAAGCGTCGGAAGAACATGGCATTGCCCACATGCTGGAGCACATGGCCTTCAAGGGCACGCAGACGCGCTCGGCCCGCGACATCGCCGAGGAAATCGAATCCGCTGGCGGCGAGATCAACGCGGCCACGGGCGTGGAGACGACGGCCTATTTCGCCCGCGTGCTCAAGGACGAGGTGCCGCGCGCGCTGGACGTGCTGGCCGATATTCTTCGCAACCCGGTTTACAAGGAAGAAGATCTGGGGCTGGAGCGCACCGTCGTGCTGCAGGAGATCGCCGCGACGCGCGACAATCCAGAGGATGTGCTGTTCGACACCGCGCAGGCGGTGGCGTTCCCGGATCAGCCGCTGGGCCGGCCCGTGCTCGGCACAGCGCAGAGCGTGCGCAACTTCCGCCGGGATAACCTCGTGCGCTTCCGCGAAACCAATTACGGCGCGCAGCGCATGATCCTGAGCGCGGCTGGCGCGGTGGACCACGACGCGCTGGTGCGCGAGGCCGAGCGGTTGCTCGCCGAATTGCCGGCTGATAGCGCGCCAACCTTTGCGCCGCCGCAGTATCAGGGCGGCTACACATCGGTCCAAATGCCGCTGGAGCAGTCGCACCTGCTGTTCGCTTTCGAAGCGCCGGCTTCGCGCGACCGGGATTATTACACCGCGCAGGTCTGCGCCGGGCTGCTCGGGGGCGGCATGTCCTCACGCCTGTTTCAGGAGGCGCGTGAGCAGCGCGGGCTTTGCTATGCGATCTACGCCTTCTGCTCCGGCTTTTCGGACACCGGGCTGTTCGGCATTCACGCGGCGGCGGACGGGGCGGATGTCGGCGCGCTGACCGATGTCATCACGCAGGAATTGCGCAAGCTCGCCGAGGATGGCCCGCGCGATGACGAGGTGCAGCGCGCCAAGGCGAACATGAAGGCGGGGCTGTTGATGAGCCTGGAAAGCTCGGCCACCCGCGCGGAATTCCTCGCGCGGCATCTTTACATCTTCGGGAAACCGCCAGAATTTGAAAAACTGATCGAACGCGTGGAATCGGTCGACGCGAAGCAGGTTCAGGCCTTGGTCCAGCGGCTCTTGAACGCGCGGACGCCGTGCTGCGTTCATGTCGGGCCACGCGCGGAGGCCCCGGAACTGCGGGCGATTGCCGAGGGATCGTTAAGGCATTGAGCAAGCGGCCTGCGCGGGAGGCAGGCGAAAGAGGAACTGCGCAATGGCATTCTTGCGGTCGCCGCCCACGCCGGAAAACGGTCCTCAGATCGAATGGGACGACCTGGTGTTGCGCATGCCGCGCCTGAGCGATTATCACGCCTGGGCCGAACTGCGCGCCAAGAGCCGCGCGCACCTGGAGCCGTGGGAGCCGGCCTGGACCCCGGACGAACTCAGCCGCGGCGCGTACCGCATGCGCCTCAAGCACTACATGCGTGAAATGCGCGAGAACAGCGGCTATGCCTTTTTTATGTTCAAAGCTGATGATAACACGCTGATCGGCGGCGCAACTTTGAGTAATATCCGCCGCGGCGTCAGCCAGTCATGTTCGCTGGGCTACTGGGTCGGCGCGCCGTATGCAGGGCAGGGCTATATGACCAAGGGCGTGCGTGCGATCGCCGCCTTCGTGTTCGACACCCTGCATCTGCACCGGCTCGAAGCGGCCTGTCTGCCCACGAACGTGGCCTCGATCCGGGTACTGGAGAAAGTGGGCTTCACGCGGGAAGGGCTGGCCCGGGAGTACCTCAAGATTAACGGCAGGTGGCAAGACCATTTTCTCTACGCTTTGCTCAAGGACGATCCCCGACGATAGCCGGGCCGCGGCTGCGGCGCTGGCCGCTCGGCCTTTAACGGCCGGTCGGCGCGCATTGCACGCCATTGCATCGCTGCTCGCGCTGGTTGCGGCCTTCGTCATGCTCATGGCAGGACCGGCGCGCGCGCTGGAGGCGATCGTCGTCAGTCCGGATCAGAAGAAGCTCGACATCACGCTGCTCGGCGAACTGTATGAAGGCCGCGGCGACAGCCTGAGCGTGGAAACCGCGCCGGGACCGGACGGCATTACCGGGCGCATGGCCGTGCAAGCGACGACCCCAGGCACCGATCCGAACTGGGTCGTGTTCGCGCTCACCAACCCGACCGAGAACCGGATCGAGCGCATTCTCATGGGGCGGCGCTACGAACTCTCGGGCAGCCGCGTGATTTGGCCGGATCTCGACTCGCCGCGCATTGCGCAGGTCACGCCGTCCGTGGGCTTCAAGCCGCAGCGGATCCCGGCTGATCGCGCCGATCTGTTCCGCATCACGCTTGAGCCGGGCAGCACCGTCACCTTTATCGTCGAATTGCGCTCGGTGGACTTCCCGCGGCTGATGTTGTGGGACGGCGCGGCGCTCGGCAAGCAGGCCACCGACCGGACGCTGCTGAACGGCATTCTGCTCGGCATTGCCGGCCTGCTGGCGATCTTCCTGACCGCGATTTTCGTGGCCAACCATCGGGCCATTTTTCCAGCGACGGCGCTGGTGGCGTGGAGCGCGGTGGCCTATCTGTGCGTGGATTTCGGTTTCTGGCACAAGCTGTTCCAGTTGTCGCCTGATCAGAACGCAGTCTACCGGGCCGGGGCGGAGGCGGCGCTCGCGGCCAGCATCCTGATCTTCCTGACGATCTATCTGCGATTGCGGCAATGGCAGCCCTGGCTTCTGCCCCTCTTCGGCGGCTGGGCGCTTTTGCAGACCGGGTTGATCGCCTTTTCGGTCATCGATGCGCAGTTGACCTCGGGGCTGGCGCGGCTGTCTTTCCTGCCGATCGCGGGCGTCGGCACGCTGCTCATCCTGCTGCAGACGTTTCGGGGCGAGGACCGCGCGCTCACGCTGCTGCCGACCTGGATGCTGTTCCTCGTCTGGCTGTTTGGCGCAGGCGTGGCGGTGCTCGGCTACCTGTCCGGCGACATTGTGGTGCCGGCGCTGTCATCCGGGCTGGTGCTGTTCGTCGCGCTGCTCGGCTTCAGCGTGACGCAATACGCCTTTTCGCCGGGGGACTATGCCGCTTCGGGGCAGGCCGCGCATCTCGGGCGCGGCGCAGCGGCGCTTGAGGCGTCGGGCGCGTCCGTCTGGGAATGGGATGTGCGTCGCGAGGAGATCAAGGTCGGCCCGGAGATCGAACGGGTCCTCGGCTATTCCAAGGGCACGCTGAACTGCGGCACCGAGGAATGGCTGCAGTATGTGCACGCCTCCGACCGCGAGCGAGTCAAGATCATGCTCTGGACCGTGCGCGAGCGCGACGGCGGGGAACTGGAGACGGATTTGCGGCTGCGGCGCAGCGACGGCAGCCATCTGTGGTACGAGTTGCGCGGGCGCGCGGTGAAGCTGCCGCAGAGCCAAATCCTGCAGTGCATCGGCTTGTTGCGTGATGTGACGGCCCAGAAACGCAGCGAGGAGCGCCTGACGCACAACGCCGTCTATGACGCGCTGACAGGCCAGCCAAACCGCGAGCTGTTCCTCGACCGC
>CAYYSM010000008.1:0-9969 GCA_964474225.1 uncultured Hyphomicrobiaceae bacterium | reverse complement strand
GGCCATGCTGCGCTGCGAGAGCGAGGGCACCAAGCCGACGGTCATCGTGATCGACATCGACCAGGTGCGCGGCAGCGGCCATGCATCCGATGCGGTCGTCGGCGACTCCATGCTGCTCACCGTCGCCCGCCGTCTGAGCCGCCATGTGCGCGAGACCGATACGCTGGCGCGTATTGGCGTTGATCAGTTCGCCATGCTGCTCACCTCTGAAACCGACCCGCGCTACATCGCCATGCTGGCCGAGCGCATGCGCCGCTCGTTGCGCTCGCCAATGAAGCTGAGCGGGCAGGAGGTCGCGCTGATCGGCAGCATCGGCATCTCGGTCTTCGACGGCCGGCAGGCGGACGGGCAGGCGCTTCTCTCTGAAGCCGAACTTGCCGCCTACCGGGCCAAGCGCGCCGGCGCAGACCGGATCGAGCTTTACAAACCGGATATGGGCGCTGGCCGCGATGATCGCGCCGAGCTTGAGAAGGATCTGGAAAAAGCCATCGACCGGCGGCAGATCGTCCTGCTGTATCAGCCGATCATGCGGCTTGCGGACAACCGGCTTGCCGGCTTTGAGGCGCTGCTGCGCTGGAACCACCCGAAGCACGGCCTGCTCAGCCCGCGCGAGTTCATCCAGGCCGCTGAGAAAGCGGAATTGACGGCCACTCTTGGCCGCTATGCCGCCGAGCGCGCACTGCGACAGCTCCAGCGCTGGCAGAAGGCGTGGCAGCGCGATGATGATCCGCTGTTCGTGGCCCTCGACATCTCGCATCGCGCGATGCTGCGCAACGAGGTGGTGCAGGAGCTGCGGACCGTGATCGGACGCGGGACGGTGCCGGAGAACTGCTTCTGGGTCGAAGTCAGCGAAACGGTCGTGATGGAGAACCCGGAGCAGATCGTGGAGGCGCTCGCCAGTCTGAAGACCGTGGGCGCGCGGCTGGCGCTTGACGAATACGGCAGCGGCTATTCCTCCGTGGCTTACCTCCACCGGCTGCCGCTCGACGTGCTCAAACTCGACCGCTCGCTGGTTCGCTCGGCCAGCGCGTCGGGAGCCGACCCGGTGATCCTGCGTTCTGTGCTGGCGATGACGCAGGAGCTGGGCTTTGAGCTGGTCGTGCAGGGCGTGGACCGCGACCGCGACGCTGCCTACCTGCGGGCGCTGGGCTGCGATTACGGGCAGGGCTTCTATTTCGGCGAGGCGATGACCGAGAAGGAGGTGATGAACCTCGTCAACACGCTGGCGCGGGCTGCCGCGAAGGCGGGCGGCCATGGGCGCGCGCGGACGGGGAGCAGCGCTACGGCCTTGCCGCGCGGAAAGACGGCCCAGGCGCCTGCAGCGGCGGCAGGCGGCACGAAGCGGCTAGCGCCTCCGAACCCGGCATCGCGCGCGCCAGGCGCGCCCAAGCGGCTCGCTGCGCCAGACGACGGCGGCGCTTCGCGGCACCGCGCGCCTGAGAGCGCGAAACGCGGCCAGGCAGAGCCGGGCGGCGACTTCAGGCCGTCGCGCACCCGGCACGCCTCCCCGCAAAACGGCGCTGCCGGTGATGGAGCCGCCTCGCCCAACGGAAGTTTCGACGAGCGCGAGCGTGTGAACGAGCCCCGCCCAGGCGGGTCGTCCCGGAGCCGCTCCTGGCCCATGCCTGAACGTCAGCCGCCGCCTCCGCCCGACGCCGAAGGCTGGGAGAACGACGCGCCGGAAAGCGGTCCGCCGCCGCGCCGCAGCGCAGGACCGACGCGCCGCCGGTGAGCCATTTGCCCGAGCGGGGGCGGCTCAGCCGTTAGGCGTTGCCGGACTGATTCACCAGGAAAGTCGGATCGACGCCGAGCTTGGCGAGCGCCAGCGTGTATTTCTCCTCCGCGCGCGGGTCGAACACGAGTTCCGCATCGCCGGGGCAGGTCAGCCAGCCATTCGCCTGAATCTCGCTCTCAAGCTGGCCCGGCGCCCAGCCGGCGTAACCGAGCGCGAGCAGCGACTGGTGCGGCCCCGCCCCCTGCGCGATCGCACGGAGGATGTCGATGGTGGCGGTCAGACATACACTACCATCGATCGCCAGCGTGCTGTCAGCCGAAAAATAGTCGGCGCTGTGGAGCACGAAGCCGCGCCCGGTCTCGACCGGCCCGCCCACGAACACCGACATGTATTCCAGGTTTGCGGGCACATTGATCGCCTTTTCCTCCGGGATCAGATCAAGCTGCTGCAGCAGATCGACGAAGCTGAGATGCTCGGCCGGCCGGTTTATGACGATACCCATCGCGCCTTCCGCGGAATGCGCGCAGACATACACCACCGAGCCCGCGAAGTTGCTGTCATCCGCGCCGGGCATCGCCACCAGGAGTTGACCGCTGAGATATCCCTCACCGTCTCTCTCGGCCATTTCGCCTTGTTCCTCCGACATGCTCATCACACTAGCGCGTAAGCCAGCCCGGATGAACCCTCACGCGCCATTTTTGCGCCGCATTGCGACACCGCTGACGCGCGCACGCAAACGTGAACCGGCTTGCATTGCCCGGCGCTGACCCTGCGGTGTAGTCATAAGGCTCATCCAAACAGTCTATCCGAAACACAGTTGATAAACGCCATGCGCGCCAGTCCGTTCGTTTTGCTTGCGCTCACTGCTGCCTTAATTGCGCCGCAGGCCGCCGCGACAGGCTGGGAGCAGGCTCCGCATTCCCGCGCGCGGTTGATCACGGCCGGCGAGGTCGGGCCCGACCCGCTTGCCGGTCGAGCGCATCTGTCTGCGCCGGCGCTTCTTGCGGGGCTGGAAATCCAGCTCGATCCCGGCTGGAAAACCTATTGGCGCACGGCGGGCGACGGCATTGCCCCGCAGTTCGACTGGTCCGGCTCCGATAATGTGGCGGCGACGCAGGTGTTGTGGCCCGCGCCGGATCATTTCCGCGACATGGCCGGCGAGTACAACGGTTACGCCGAGGGCGTTGTTCTGCCGGTCGTCGTCGTCCCGGAGCGGCCGGGCGCGGCGGTGGCGCTCGATCTCGGCCTCGATTACGCGGTGTGCAAGGATGTGTGCATTCCGGTGAGCAAGACGCTGTCGCTGCGCTTCTTCCGGGATGACGTGGGCGGGCGCGATGCGGTCATGGCCGCGCTGCGCCAGGTGCCTGTGCGTGCAGGTGCGGACGGGCGTTGCGGTGCGCTAGCGCTCGCGGATGTGCGCGCCGAGCTTGACGGCTCGTCGCCGCGGCTGGAGGTGACGTTTACCCATCCGCCGAGCGCGCCGCCCGAGGATCTGTTCATCGAAGCGGAGACGGGCCTGTTCATGCCGCATCCCGAGCGCGCGCAAAGCGGAACTGAACGCACCGTTTTCCGTCTCGACCCGAGCGCCGGCGGCGACCCGCGCGCGCTCGTCGGGCAGACGCTCACGCTGACCGCTGTCGCCGCGCCGGAAAGTTGCGAAATGGCCTGGACCGTGGAATGATCCGCCCGCCAGACATCCGGCTACAGGCCAACCAACAGTAAGGGAACTCCAGATGATAGCACCAGGCGACCGCATTCCCGAGGCGACGTTCCACGTCATGACCGCCGAAGGCCCGTCGGAACTCTCCTCCGGCGACGTGTTCTCCGGCAAGAAGGTGGTGTTGTTCGCGGTGCCGGGCGCTTACACGCCGACCTGCCACATGAAGCATCTGCCGGGCTTCATTCAGCACGCCGACGACTTTAAGGCGAAGGGCGTGGACACCATCGCCTGCACCGCGGTCAACGACCCCTTCGTGCTCGACCACTGGGCGAAGGCGACGGGCGCGGAAGGGAAGGTCATGTTCCTCGCCGACGGCAATGCCAATTTCGCCAAGGCGATCGGCGCTGATCTCGACGCCAGCGCGGTCGGGCTGGGCACCCGCTCGAAACGCTACGCCATGCTGGTCGAGGACGGCGTTGTGAAATCGGTCCATGTCGAGGACGCGCCGACCGAAGTGACGACCAGCAGCGCCGAGACGCTTCTGCAGGAGGTCTAGGCGGGCTCGCCGTCCCCGGCCTCCAGGAAGGGTGCCATGCCCTTCTGCGCGAGTTCGTGGGCGGCCTCGTTCTCCGGGTCGCCCGCATGGCCGCGCACCCAGTGAAAGGTCACGTCATGGCGCTGGCGGGCTTCATCCAGCCGGCGCCACAGATCCTCGTTCTTCACCGGCTTTTTTTGCGCGGTGCGCCAGCCATTCGCCTTCCAGGTGTCGATCCATTCGGTGATGCCTTGCCGGAGATATTTGGAGTCGGTGTAAAGATCGACCGTGACGGGGCGCTTCAGCGCCTCCAGCGCCTCGATCGCGGCCGTCAGCTCCATGCGGTTGTTGGTCGTGCTCGGCGCGCCGCCGGTCATTTCCTTGCGCGCATCGCCGTAGATCAGCACCGCGCCCCAGCCGCCGGGGCCGGGATTGCCGGAACATCCGCCGTCGGTATAGATGCGCACGCGCTTGGGGTCGCGCTCGCTCACATCGTCTCCCGTGGGGTCAGGGCGCAAGCCCGTATTCGCTCAGCGACTTGACGCGCTGGTGAAAGCGCAGCTTGCGCAGGTATTCGTCCGGCGACTTTGGCCTCACATAGGCATCCGGCGCGGTGTGGAACCAGTCATACGCTCGTGTCAGCAGGAAGCGCAACGCCGCCCCGCGCGCAAGGATCGGCAGCGCCTCGGTCTCCGAAGCGCTCATCGGCCGGACGCTGCGATAGCTCTCCAGAAATGCGCGCGCCTTGGTGATGTTGAAGCTGTGATCGGCCTCGAAGCACCAGGCATTCAGGCAGATGGCGATGTCATAGGCCAATAGGTCGTTGCAGGCGAAGTAAAAGTCGATCATGCCGGATACCGCGCCGTCGAGGAACAGCACGTTGTCCGGGAACAGATCGGCGTGGATCACGCCCGCGGGCAGATCGCCGGGCCACTGGGCACGCAGAAACGCCAGTTCGCTGTCGAGCAGTTCGCCGAGGCCCTGCCAAAGCTCATCCGCGCGATCGCCAAGGTCTGAGCGCAGCCGCTCCCAGCCGTGGAGCGACAGGCTGTTCTCGCGGCGCATCTCGAAGCCGCGCCCAGCCAGATGCAGCTTCGCCAGCTCCGCGCCGACCGCCGCGCATTGCGCCACCGAAGGCCGTCGCACCGATATACCAGGCAGGAACGAGAACAGCGCTGCGGAGCGCTCGCACAGCGTGTGGAGCACCCGGCCTTGCCGGTCATGGATCGGAACGGGGCAGGGCACCGACTGCGCCGCCAGATAATCCAGAAGGCTAACGAAAAAGGGCAGGTCGCCGCAATCGACCCGCTTTTCGTAAAGCGTCAGGATGAAGTCGCCCTGCTCAGTGGTGACGAGATAATTGGTGTTCTCGACGCCCTCGGCGATGCCCTTCATCGAGACCGGCCGGCCGATGTCATACCCCGCGAGCAGGTCGGCAAGCTCTTCGGCTGTGACTTCGGTGTAGACGGCCATGCCGGTTCAACGGCCGCGCTCAGGCAGCCGAGTCCTGCAGCGCGCGCGGCAGCTTGAAGGTCACGTCCTCGGTGGCGGTGGTCACGGTTTCGATGGAGAGGTCAAACCGTTCGCGCAGCGCGTCGATGATCTCCTCGACCAGCGCCTCCGGCGCGCTTGCGCCCGCGGTGATGCCGATGGAGGACACGCCGTCCAGCTCCGCCCAGGGAATGTCGCCCGCGCGCTGCACCAGATGGGCGACGCGGCAACCAGCGGCCTTGCCGACCTCCACGAGGCGCATCGAGTTCGAGCTGTTGGGTGCGCCGATGACCAGGAGCGCCTCCGCCTGCGGCGCGATCGCCTTCACGGCCGCCTGCCGGTTGGTGGTGGCATAACAGATGTCTTCCTTGTGCGGGCCGACGATGTTGGGGAAACGCGCTTTCAGCGCCTCGACGATCTCCGCGGTATCGTCGACCGAAAGCGTCGTCTGCGTGACGAAGGCCAATTTCTCCGGGTCGCGCGCTTCAACCGTGCGGGCATCCTCAACCGTTTCGATCAGCTTGATCGCGCCCTCGGGCAGTTGGCCCATGGTGCCTGCGACCTCCGGGTGTCCGTCATGCCCGATCAGCAGGATGTCATAGCCGCGCGCATGCAGCCGCTCCGCCTCGATATGCACCTTCGACACCAGCGGGCAGGTCGCGTCGATGTAGAACATGTTGCGCTTTTCCGCCGCTGCCGGGACCGACTTCGCCACGCCGTGCGCAGAGAAGATCACCGGCTGGTCGGTGTCCGGAATTTCATCAAGCTCCTCGACGAAGACCGCGCCCTTGGCCTTCAGCCCCTCGACCACGTAGCGGTTATGCACGATTTCGTGACGGACATAGACCGGCGGCCCATATTTCTGCAGGGCGAGTTCGACGATGTCGATGGCGCGATCCACACCGGCGCAGAAGCCGCGCGGCGCGGCCAACAGAACCTGTAATTCGGGCTTTGTCACGAGCTTCCCCTTCTTTTATCGCGATGACGTAACTCCGCGGCAGTCCAAGCCTTTTGCCTGTGTATCTCTGCCCGGCTTTCACTTGCCGAGCCGCGCCCGGCTTCTTATGGTCGCGCCCACCGTGAAAATCGTTGCTATCGCCCCTGTTTCTATCAACCGGACCCGCAGATGAACAAGAGGATCGTCACGAAGTGTCCAAATTAACCATTTATCCGAGCATACGGGCACAGGATGGTAAAGGAGGCGGCGCGAGCCGGTGATGCATAATAAGGACATGGGGATCGGCAGCCGCCGTGTCAGGTCCCGGCACAACAACGAGTCACAGCCCGTCTGGCGGGCTTTACGGCTTGCGGCCGTTCTGGCGGGAACGCTGGCTCTGAGCGCCTGCGGCATTTCACAGATTACCTCCGGCCTCGGCGGCGGCGTTTTCGGCTCCTCGGAGGACGAACCGCAGGAGGCGGACTGGAGCGCCACCATCACCGAGGAAGGGATGCTGGAGGCCGCGCGCGCCGACACCAGCGGGCGAATCGATGCCTCCGGCCCGGCTCCGGGCTGCCCGCGCTTCAAGATCTGGCCGGCGGACCGGCACATTACGGTCTATGAACCGGGGCGCGTCGGCGAACGTCTGGCCATGCGCCATCGCGGCAGCATCACCAAGGTTGCGCGCGAATGCGAGATCAATGGCCAGCAGGTCAGCATCAAATACGGCTTTGCCGGGCGTGTGCTGATGGGGCCGCGCGGGCAAGACGGCGTGGTGGATCTGCCGGTCAACCTCTATCTGACGCGCGCGGACGGGTCGAGAATCCGCAGCGAGCGGGTGACGGTCGAGGTCGAGCTGCGCCGCGAAAATCCGGTGGATTATTTCTCGGTGGTGCGCACCATCAGCTTCGAGGCCGAGCCGGGAACCGCTCCATCCTCCTATAAGCTGTTCGTGGCCTTCGACCGGGAAATCCCTGGCGCGACCTGATCGGTTGGACAGAGACTTGCGGCCTGTTGTCCGCAGAGCGCGGAATGTCGTCACGGGTTTCCCGGGGTCGCAATTTGACATGCAGCGGCGTTTCGCTATTCTGAGCCAACATAGCTGGTATTCGTCCGCGGGAGAGATCGGCCGTTAGCGCCGACGCCGAAGGAGCAACCGCCCCGGAAACTCTCAGGCAAAAGGACCGCGGGACGAACAGCACTCTGGAAAGCGGCCGGCCACACCGGCTCACCGAAGGGGTAACCCGGCGCGCACGCCGGAAAAATCTCTCAGGTTCCATGACAGAGGGGGCGGCGCTTTTTTTGCCGATGGGCAGCGAAGCGACGAACGCTCACGATGGACCTGAGACATGTCAGACGCACAGCAGCCCCCGGCCGACACCTTAAAACGCACGCCGCTTCACGCCCTGCACGTGGAGCTTGGCGCGAAGATGGTGCCGTTCAGCGGCTACGACATGCCGCTCAACTATCCCACCGGCATCATCGCGGAGCACAAGCACACCCGTAGCCAGGCCTCCCTTTTCGATGTTTCGCATATGGGCCAGGCGCTGCTCTCGCACGCCGAGGATGTCAGCGCGATCATGGAACGCCTCGTGCCGGGCGACATCGCCGGGATGAAGCCGGGGCGGATGCGCTATACCCAGCTCACCAACGCTGATGGCGGTATCATTGATGATCTGATGGTCTCCAGGGTCGGCGAGATGGACGGGCGCGACTGGCTCTATTTCGTCATCAACGCCGCGCGCAAGGACGTTGATCTCACCCATATCGCGACGCATGCCGAAGAGGCGCGGCTGGACCCGCTGGAGTCGCAGGCGCTTGTGGCGCTGCAGGGGCCAACGGCGGTTGACGTGCTGGCGAAGCACTTCCGCGGCTGCGAGGCCATGCGCTTCATGTCGTTCCGCGCTTATCCCGACACGCCGTTCGGCAAGGTCTGGATTTCGCGCTCCGGCTACACGGGCGAGGACGGCTTCGAGATTTCGCTTTCCGCGGATCAGGCCGAAGCTTTCGCCCGCGCGCTGCTGGAGGACGAGACGGTCAAGCCCGCCGGGCTGGGCGCGCGTGACACGCTGCGCCTTGAGGCGGGGCTGTGCCTGTACGGTCATGACATCGACGAGACGACCTCGCCGGTCGAGGCCGATCTGGCCTGGTCGATCGGCAAGCGCCGCCGCGTCGAGGGCGGCTTCCCCGGAGCCGATCGCATTCTCGGCGAGTTGCGCGACGGCCCGTCCCGCCAGCGCGTCGGCATGAGTCCGGAGGGCCGCGCCACGCCGCGCGAGGGCACGGAAATCTTCGATGCCGAAGGCGAGCGAATCGGGGCCGTCACCAGCGGCGCGTTCAGCCCGACGCTCGGGGCGCCGATCGCAATGGGCTATGTCGCCGCCGACGACGCCGCGACCGGAACGCCCGTCACCTTCCAGATCCGCGGCAAGACCCACCCCGGCCAGGTCGTCGACCTGCCTTTCGTCGCCCACCGCTACGCCGTCAAGGCGAAAGCGGCTTCCTGACACTCACTGCGTCGGCACCGCGAGGTGCGCGCTGAACGCCGAGGGACGAAGACCATGACCGATATCAGATACACGAAAGAACACGAATACATCCGCGTCGATGGCGATAACGGAACCGTTGGCATCTCCAACCACGCGCAGGACCAGCTTGGCGAAGTGGTGTTCGTCGAACTTCCGGAGGTCGGCAAGCAAGTGAGCCAAGGCGATGAACTCGCCGTCGTCGAATCCGTGAAAGCCGCGAGCGAGGTTTATGCGCCCGTTTCCGGCGAGGTGACGGAGGTCAACACGGCGCTGCCCGACAGTCCCGAGAAGGTCAATGCCGACCCGGAAGGCGAAGCCTGGTTCGTCAAGCTGAAGATCACCGACAAGGGCGAACTCGACAAGCTGATGAGCGCCGACGATTACAAGAGTTATGTGGAGGGCCTCGACTGATGCGCCTGCTGCCCCATACCGATGCCGACCGCGCCGCGATGCTGGCCGCGATCGGCGTGCGCGACATTGATGATCTGTTCGCGGATGTGCCGGACGCCGCGCTGCTCAAGGAGTTGCCGGACTTGCCGCGGCACGCCAGCGAGATCGAGCTTGAACGCGCAATGCAGCGCATGGCGGACAAGAACGTTGCGGCCGGTTCCGTTCCCTTCTTCGTCGGCTGCGGCGCCTACAAGCACCATGTGCCCGCAACGGTTGATCACATTATTCAGCGGTCTGAGTTCATGACCGCCTACACGCCGTACCAGCCGGAGATCGCGCAGGGCACGCTGCAATACCTGTTCGAGTTTCAGACCCAGGTGGCGATGCTCACAGGCATGGATGTCGCCAATGCGTCGATGTATGACGGCTCGACGGCGGCCTCGGAAGCGGTGCTGATGGCGCAGCGCGTGACCAAGCGCCCGAAGGCTGTCATCAGCACGGGTCTGCACCCGCATTACCGCGCGGTGATCGAGACTTTCGGTCACTTCTCCGAGCATCAAAGCGCGGCCGTCGAGGACGACCAAATCGCGAGCGCGCTGGATGACAAGACGGCCTGCGTGATCGTCCAGACGCCTGACGTGTTCGGCCGCGTTCACGACATGCGCAAGCTGGCCGACAAGGTGCATGAGGCCG
>CAYYSM010000007.1:0-24293 GCA_964474225.1 uncultured Hyphomicrobiaceae bacterium | reverse complement strand
TTTCATCCCGACTCCTCCGCCTGCCTGGTGATCGACGGCCAGTTGGTCGGCGCCGTCGCCGAGGAGCGCCTCGGCGCCCGGAACAAGCACACCATGGCCTTTCCCGAGAACGCCATCCGATGGCTGCTGCAACACGCGGGCCTACGCCTTAGCGACATCACCCATGTCGCTATCGCCCGCCAGCCGTCAGCGAATTTCGCAGCGAAGGCGAACTACGTGCTGTTCAACCCCGCCGTCGGCGCTGAGGCGGTTAAACGATTCCTCAGCCGGCATCGCGGCACGGCGAAGACGCTCGACAATCTGGCGGAAATCTGCAGCGAGGATCCGGCAAATACACGCTTCGAAATCCACAATGTCGAGCATCACCTCGCCCATATCGCGAGCGCCTACTATCTGTCGCCATTCGAGAGCGTCACCGCCGGATTTTCCTATGACGGCTCGGGCGACTTTGCCAGTGCGATGGCCGCACGGTGCGAAGGCAACCGGATCGATGTCATCGACAAGGTCTCCGTTCCCAACAGCCTTGGATATTTCTATACGGCCATGTGCCAGCTCATCGGTTTCGACCTGTTCGGCGAGGAATACAAGGTGATGGGGCTGGCCCCTTACGGCGACGATAACTACGCACGCGAGATGGCCGAGGTGGTTCAGTTGACCGACGCGTCTTGGTTCAAACTGAACCAGAAGTTCTTTTCAGTTCATCGTGGGCTCAGCGAGGCCGATCTCACAGATGACGGCGAAATGCGCCTCGGGCCCATCTTCTCCGATCACGCCGAGCAGATCTTCGGACCGCGCCGCACCCGCGATATGGAGATCTCCCAGCGCGAGAAGGATATCGCGCGATCCACGCAGGTTAGGTTCGAACAGACGACGGCGCATTGCCTCGAACGTCTCCGGATGAATGTGCCGATCACGTCGCTCGCCATGGCTGGTGGATGCGCCCTGAACGGCGTGATGAACGCGCGCATTTACCGGGATTTCCCCGTGGAATCGATGTATCTGCAATGCGCGGCGTCCGATGACGGTGCGGCGATCGGGGCGGCGTTCCACTGCTGGCACATGCATCTCGGCCGGACGGAACGCTTCGAGATGAAGCACGCTTTCTGGGGGCCGGAGTACTCAGAGGGACGTATTCTCCAAGCGATCAAAGCCTCTGGGCGCGACTACTATGCTTGCGAGAGCGAGGATGAATTAATCCGGATCACTGCTGACCATATCGCGGATGGTGCGGTACTGGGGTGGTATCAAGGCCGGAGCGAATGGGGACCGCGCGCCCTCGGAAACCGGTCAATTCTGGCGAATCCGGCTATCCAGGACATGAAGGATACGATCAACGCCAAGATCAAAAAACGCGAGAGTTTTCGCCCCTTCGCCCCATCTGTCTTGCGTGAAGAGGTTGGACGTTTTTTCGAGCAGGACATCGAAAGCCCGTTCATGATGCACGTGGTCAAGTTCAAGCCGGAATGGCGCTCTGTTTTTCCCGCAGTCGTGCATGTCGACGGTACTGGACGGCTCCAAACCGTAGACCGAGAAAGCAACGCGCTGTATTACCGTCTTATCAAGGCAATAAAAGAGCGTACCGGCTATGGACTGGTGCTAAATACCAGCTTCAACGAGAACGAACCCGTGGTGGATACACCGGAGCAGGCCATTGCGTGCTTCGAGCGCACCGATATGGATATTCTGGTTCTTGGCAAGTACGTTCTCACCAAGCCACATGACAACGGCTGGTCAAAAGAATAGACGCCCAAAGAAATCGCATATATGGCACAGAAAGACGCTGCATTGCAGACAGCGACGAGAAGCGAAGCGGCTTGGTGGGTTTTCTCTTGCCGGTTCTGACCCTGGCGCTTCCGTATGTGGGTTGAGGTAGATGGAACGCGCCTGTGCCAGGCGCATGATAGCCAAGCCCCGTAGTTAAATACATTACAGTGTCTAAGTCAACTATACCACTCCAGCAGCGGCCAATTATCGATTAGCGCTATATTGCAATGTCTAGCATAATATTGTCACGAGAAATTAAAGTGACGCTCGATCAGTTTTCGTCTCAAGGTTTCGACCGGGGCGCATCTCGGCTGAAAGAAGCGCTCTGGATTGCGTTTGGTAATCCATTTTTACAGTGCTTCATTCCTGGATCAAAATGGCGAGTGGCACTCTTGCGCGCCTTTGGTGCAACCATTGGCAAAGCAACCGTCTGGAAGCCAAATATAAGAGTAAAATTCCCTTGGCGTCTGGCTGTCGGAAGTCACAGTTGGATTGGCGAAGACGTTTGGATCGACAATCTGGCGCAAATAACGATCGGGAGCCATGTTTGTATCTCGCAAGGTGCATATCTCTGCACGGGAAACCATGATTGGTCGCTTCCGAGTTTTGATTTGATCACAGAACCTATCAAATTGGAAACAGGTGTTTGGATCGGAGCACGCGCTATAGTGGCGCCTGGAACACATGCAGAAGAAGGCGCCGTCTTAACTGCCGGAAGTTCCGCTGGCGGCCGGTTGGAGCGATACAAAATTTACCAAGGAAACAAGGCTGCCGTGGCAGGCAACCGAACAATAAAAACATCTACTGCATCTGGTATTGACGATTACAAGAAGAAAGAAGCTTGATAACCTCGAACCGCATCGCGTGCGCTGTCGCCAGTCACATTAGGCCATCTCCATGACAAAACGCGCACTCATTACTGGCGTTACGGGGCAAGACGGCTCTTATCTGGCGGAATTTCTTCTGGAGAAAGGGTACGAGGTCCACGGCATCAAGCGCCGCGCGTCGTTGTTCAACACGCAGCGCGTCGACCACATCTATCAGGATCCGCATACCCCTCACCAGAACTTCAAACTGCATTACGGCGACCTCAGCGACACCTCGAACCTAACCCGCATCATCTCCGAGGTACGCCCCGATGAGGTCTATAACCTCGGCGCCCAAAGCCATGTAGCGGTCAGCTTCGAGGCTCCCGAATACACCGCCGACGTGGACGCCATCGGCACGTTACGCCTGCTCGAGGCGATCCGTTTCCTGGGGCTGGAGAACAGTTGTCGCTTCTACCAGGCGTCAACCTCCGAGCTTTACGGGCTTGTGCAAGAAATCCCGCAGCGCGAAACGACCCCTTTTTACCCGCGCTCTCCTTACGCAGTGGCCAAGCTTTACGCGTACTGGATCACGGTGAACTACCGCGAAGCTTACGGAATGTATGCCTGCAACGGCCTCCTCTTCAATCATGAAAGCCCACGGCGCGGCGAAACCTTTGTCACGCGCAAGATCACGCGAGGGCTCGCCAATATCGCGCAAGGGCTTGAAGACTGTCTGTACATGGGGAATATCGATGCGCTGCGTGACTGGGGGCATGCCAAGGACTATGTGCGCATGCAGTGGATGATGCTGCAGCAGGAGGCCCCCGAGGATTACGTGATTGCTACCGGCCAGCAGTATTCAGTGCGCGAATTCATAACTTGGGCAGCGCGCGAACTGGGCATCGAGATCGACTTTTCAGGCCGGGGGACAGACGAAATCGGTACTGTGGCAGCGGTAACGTCGGACATGGCCCCGGCGGTGAAGGCGGGTGACGTGATCGTCCGCATCGACCCGCGCTACTTCCGACCCGCCGAGGTCGAGACCTTACTGGGCGATCCATCGAAGGCCAAGGCTGAGCTGGGTTGGGAGCCGGAGATCAGCGCGCAGGAGATGTGCGCCGAGATGGTGGCCGAGGATCTTAAAACCGCGCGGCGTCATGCGTTGCTTGAGCAACACGGACTGCGCTTGCCTGTTTCCGTTGAAAGCTAATCTAAACGCCGAATTGGCCTTCACGCTGGTTCGGATGTGACTGCGAGCCCAGGGTTCCACGTGCTGGACCGCAGCATGAGGCCTCGTAGAGCCGCGAAATCGCCCCTGAAGACTCTGATCTGCAAATGAGACGAGCCATACTTGCCATATTCGGTCTGGCTGTTTTGATGCTCGTTTTTGGCGAAATACTCGCGCGCTTTATAATGGGTCTCGGCACACCGCCACTATCGATGGCGCATCCGACAATTGAATATGTATTTCAGCCGGACCAAGACGTTTATCGCTTTGGAAACCGGCAACTTTACAATGCATATAGCATGCGCAGTGGGCAGCTTCCTGATCGCGGGATTGTTTTGGTCATGGGAGATTCCGTACTGAATGGCGGCAATCAGACCGATCAGCAGAACTTGGCGACGTCGATCATGACGCGTAAAGACCCGAAACATTTTTACGCAAATGTCAGCGCAGGCAGTTGGGGCCCCGGAAATCTGATTGCCTATCTTGACGAATTCGGCACCTTTGACGCACAGGCTGCAATTCTCGTTTTAAATGACGCGGATATCGACGACCAACCCACCTTCGCACCGCTACGTCCAAACACTCATCCGCTGCACCAGCCGGTCTCCGCGCTTTTAGAGGGAATAACCCGCTACGTGCCACGCTATCTGCCGAATGCTCTAGCCGGGATTATTCGCCCCGATCCTGTCCCGCATCCCTATCCCCGACCGCAGCACATCAACAGTGGCGCTGAGGATACGCGCCGCATACTGGAACGCTTTGCAGACGCCGAGATACCGACTTGTATCGTGCTGCATGAATCGCTGAAGGGCAGTCATCATCCGGGCCGTGAGCAGTTCCTAAACATTGCCGGTACGGCTTCTGTCCCCGTCGTCAAAACACGCGATGCCTTTGCAAAGTATCAGCGCGACGTGGCGTATTTTTACCGTGACAGCATTCACATCAATGAAGCGGGCCAGGCTGTGCTCGCGGATCTGCTAGAAAAATGCCTCCACCGGGCTGCCATTCCGACAATGGAGGGCTAATCTTGAGCCGAATTTACCTGGCTGGACACCGCGGCATGGTGGGAGGCGCGATCCTCCGAAAGCTGCAGGCCCGCAAGGATGCTGGCGACGCCATCGAAATCATCACGCGCACCTCTTCCGAGCTTGACCTCACCGACCAGCGCGCGACGCGCGATTTTCTTCAGGCGGAAAAACTGGATGTGGTGATCCTCGCCGCCGCGAAGGTGGGCGGGATCCACGCGAACAACACCTTTCCGGCCGACTTCATCCGCGAGAACCTTGCCATTCAGACAAACATCATCCACGAGGCCTACGCGGCGGGGGTGCCCCGTGTCCTGCAGCTTGGCTCGTCCTGCATCTACCCGAAACACGCGCCCCAGCCGATGGGCGAGGATGCACTGCTGACCGGCCCGCTTGAGCCCACCAACGAGCCTTACGCCATCGCCAAGATCGCTGGCATCAAGCTGTGCGAAAGCTACAACCGGCAATACGGCACAGATTACCGCTCGGTCATGCCAAGCAATCTCTACGGGCCGGGCGACAACTTCCATCCCGAGAACAGCCACGTCATTCCGGCGCTCATTCGCCGCTTCCATGAGGCGCGAGAAGCGGGGCGCGAAAGCGTGACCGTCTGGGGGACAGGACGGCCGCGGCGGGAATTCCTGCATGTGGATGACATGGCGGCGGCCTCGCTCTTCGTGCTCGATCTGCCCAAGGCGGTTTACGAGGCGCATACCCAGCCGATGCTGAGTCACATTAACGTCGGCGCCGGCGAGGACATTTCGATCGCGGAACTCGCGCGGCTGATCGCACGCGTGACGGGCTTCAACGGACAGATCAAGACCGATCCGGCCAGGCCCGACGGGGCCCCGCGCAAACTCATGGATGTGAGCCGCCTTTCCGCCATGGGCTGGCGCGCGCAGATCGGGCTGGAAGAAGGACTCGCACAGACCTACCAGTGGTTCCTGGAAAACCACGCGGCCATCCGCGGATGAGGGAGTTGAACCTATGAGCAAACCTATCCACCCCGTGCTTCTCTGCGGCGGGGTCGGCACGCGGCTTTGGCCGCTGTCGCGCAAATCCTACCCCAAGCAGTTCGTCAAGCTCGTCGGCGAGGAGAGCCTGTTTCAGAGCACGGCCCGGCGATTTGCAGGCGAGGGGTTTGCCGCGCCGTCGGTGGTGACCGGGGGAGACTTTCGCTTTGTCATCGTGGAACAGCTTGCTGCGATCGAGGTGGCGCCCGCCGATATCCTGATCGAGCCAGCCCCGAAGAATACCGCCGCCGCCATCTGCGCGGCGGCCCTGGCGCTGGAGGCGCGGGAGCCTGGCGCGCTCATGCTGGTAGCGCCGTGCGATCACGTGATCCCCGATGTCGACGGCTTCGAGGCGGCGGTGATGGAGGCAGCCCACGCGGCGAACGACGGCGAACTGGTAACCTTCGGCATCCGCCCGGACCGGCCCGAGACCGGGTATGGTTGGCTTGAGCTTTCGGAAAAACCTGATGACGCGTCAAGTGCCAGGCCGCAGAGGCTCAGATCTTTTTTGGAAAAGCCGGACCTTGCCACCGCAGAGCGCCTGCTTGCGAGTGGCATGCACCTCTGGAACGCGGGGATCTTCCTGTTTTCAACGACCGCCATCTTGGCGGCCTTCGCGGAACACGCGCCGGAAACGCTGGAGCAGACCCGCGTGGCCATGGACGAGGCGACCCGCGATCTCGGCTTTACGCGTCTCGCCCCAGAGCCGTGGGACGCGCTCGAAAATATTTCAATCGACTACGCTGTCATGGAACGGGCCGACAACCTGACCGTCATGCCCTACGACGGAGCCTGGTCCGATCTTGGCGATTGGCACGCGGTTTGGCACGAGCGCGCACCGGATGATGACGGGATCGTGGCGCACGGACCTGCGACGGCGATCGACTGCGAGGACACGCTGCTTCACGCCACGAGCGACGCCCAGGAGCTCGTGGGCATCGGCCTTCGCGACGTCATCGCGGTGGCCATGCCCGATGCAGTGCTGGTGGCCGACAAGAACCGTGCGCAGGACGTCAAACGCGCCGTCGAGAGCCTGAAGGCCAAGCGCGCCCCTCAGGCTGAGACACTGCCGCGCGACTATCGGCCCTGGGGTTGGTACGAGAGCATCGTCGTGGGACCGCGATTCCAGGTCAAACGCATCAACGTGCATCCGGGGGCTGCACTGTCGCTGCAAAGCCATCACCACCGGGCCGAGCATTGGATCGTTGTTGAGGGGACTGCGCGGGTCACCATCGACGACAGTGTCAGTCTGGTGACCGAAAATCAGTCTTTATACATCCCCCTGGGCGCTACCCATCGTCTTGAGAACCCCGGAAAATTGCCGCTCACCCTGATTGAGGTCCAGACCGGCAGCTATCTCGGCGAAGACGACATCATCCGCTACGACGACGCCTATGCGCGCGGACAAGGGGCCAAGGGATGACACGCTTCACAGGCTGACAGCCCCAACAAACGCGCACGACCGAATGGCTTAGCTAGCGCCGCAGCCGTTCTGATTGAACCGAGATGCGGCGCTATCATCCTAATTTACCGCGCAATTTTTCCGAAAACCGGTTCCCACTTTTCGGATTGCGCTCTAAAACCAGGGCGGTCGCGTTTTAGCGAGAAATCTTTGGTAACCGGTACAGTCCGAGCGTGTGGGCGAAGCCGTGCCACACGAGCGAAGCCAGAGCGCGTCGCGTCACGGCCCTTAGCCGACCATCCCCTGCCCACTCTCGGCTGAACCGCTCAGGCAGCCTCCGATGAGGCTGCACGCACACCTCCGGTGTCGTGAACAGCCGGCTCCACTGCGCGTTGAGGCGGCGCAACCTCCGCTACACCCTTTCCATGCTGCACCCCGGCAAGCGCCCAGTCAACGGCCTGTTGCCGCCAACGCTCACCCCACAGAACAACCCCCACGGTCCGCAGCAAGATTTCCAGGTCCAGACGCAACGACATATTCCGCACATACCAGATATCGAGCGCGGATTTCAGTTCCGGGTCTGAGTCCAGCAGCCGGCCCCCTGAGACCTGAGCCCAACCTGTCAGCCCGGGACGTACTTGCAGTCTGAGGTCGGCGTCCCGCGGCTGATCCGCTGGCAAAAGAGGGCGCGGTCCGACGAAAGACATCTCCCCGAAAAAGATGTTGAAGAGTTGCGGGATTTCGTCGAGCCGCACGCGCCGAAGGAATGCACCGATTACGGAGGTGCGCTTGTCATCGGCGATTCGCCTGCCACGATGATCATACGCCCCTCTCATGGTCCTGAACTTGTACACGCGGAATGGAATGCCGAACCGTCCGGGCCGCTGTTGCCAGAACAGCAGCGGGCTGCCGACATCCCAGACAACAAGGATCGCGACAAGCAGACCAATCGGCGCCAGCAGTACGATCAAGACCGCGCTCAGGGTGATATCGAACATCCGTTTTAGCCAGCTACCGCCAACTGTGCTGGTCCCCCTATGCGAGAAAGGGGTAACGGTACGTCCAGGCTGAGACGGCTCTCGACCGTGGTCGATTGCGCTGTCGCCCTTCGATATCATCGCCGTCGGCTCGCCATCCACGAGCCGCTCTGGCAGAAAATCCAGTTCGATATCGCTTGTCCATCTGAGCTTCAGCATCGCATCTCGGCTTTCCGGCGAGAGCGCTTCCATCGGTTCAGCGACCACGATGCGCTCGATAATGACGCCGTGAACGAAGAACTGGTCAACAATACTCGCGATATCGCGCGGGGCACCAAGCACCGAATACCCATCAATTTTGCGTCCGTGAAGCCGAGTCTCGTCGGTTAAAAACCCTTCCACGCAGATCGGACCGCGCGAACCGACAGCATCGACCGAACGCACATACATTTGCGCCAGCCGGTTAGCCCCGACCAGGAGGACATGCCGCTGCGCATTATGGGGGGCCTGGGCCGCAGGGTTCACCGCCTTCCGCTCTTGAAGCAGCCGCGCCAATATGCGCCCGGCGGCAATTCCCCCGACCATCAAAAACCACTGGATCAATGGAACGGATCGCGGAACGCTTTCAAGACGGTTGAGTGTAAAAGTGAGGCCAAGAGCAATAGCCAACACCGCCGAAACCGCGATCATGATGCGCAACAGATCCGAAAACGTGGCCGCATGCCACAAATGTCGGTGCAGCCCCGCGATCACAAAGACAACCGCAGCGATTGCCACTAAAATCCCCGCGTATGAGAGCAACTGGGAGCTTTGCTCGATCGGCAATTGCAAATTGTGGCGGAGCGCTAATGCAAGAAACGGCGAAGCGGCAACCCACAATAGGTCATACGATAGCAAAAGGCCTTTGCGCACAGTAACGCCCCCTTTTTCTCTTCGGTATCGGGTGACGTCAGAATTTATTCATCATTTTAGCGAGTTATGCAACTTCTGGTTGTATATGCTTCACAGGCAACCGCAGCGGTGAAAAAGATGTGCACAACTTCACGTTGCGTTGTTCCCGAATTGCCACAGTCGCAAGCAGGCATGAGCGGCGCAGAGCGATGCGCTCGTTTTCGCGCTCAACCCAATGCGTTTGTGGAACTGACACAATATAAACCGCGTCTCTCAAGCCTCTGATTTAGAAGTCTTTATTGACAGGCTTATACGAGAAGCTGGAAGGGCGATGCTGTCTTACCGTGGACTGCAAAGTTCGCGAATCGCTCCCAAGACCAAAGTAAAGCTCAGAACTTGATCCTGATCAGCGCCCTTCGGAGGGAGCTGTTGCCGCCAGCACGCGATCAAATCTGCTTGTTTGGTCTGGCTGGTAGGTCGCGATCAGCCTTCGCACCCCCTGCGCGCGCTGAGGTGCAACGGCCGCGACCATTCGCGCCAAAACGCGCCCTGAACTTCGCCCCAAGCCCGGTGATGATAGCACGATAACCAAGTCGTTCCGGACGCGGCGTCGCTGATCTTCGTCCAGAATGGGCCACAGCTGGAAGCCAATTCGAATCCGGCGGAACAGAACCCCGGGTTCCCGGCGGGCGGTCGCGTAACACAGCTCCAAGGGTCGCCGCCAAGCGGCATTGACGCCTTTCGAGGACACCGTGGCGTGCGCCAAGGTACACCACCCGAGCGCCTTGACAGGCGCGGCTGTAAGCAGATCTTTGCTTGCCTGCACCACGCCTTGTTGCTCTGTGTCCAGCCGTTCAGATTGTCCGGCGGAACTCGCGCGCTTCTGCGTAAAAACAACCCGCGTATGCAAGCGGTCGAAAAGCAGGTCGCTACGCGCTAGATCGCTGCTCTCATATATCTCCACAGCGCGCCGCAGCTGTTCCGTGGTGAGCTTTGATTTCCGGTCATCAGTGGCCCTCAGCACCTCCCCCGCGCCGAAGACTTGGACTTCCCGCACAACCAGGCTCGCGCCGAAGACGAGAAGGAGCGCGGCGACAGTTCCCACGATCCCGCCTGTGATCGCTCGCGACAGGACGCTCATGATTGTTCGGAATAATAGCCGTTATAGCCAGCATTCGTATAAGAATAATAGCCGGAATACGAGGACACGGTGGCGTTTTCGACACGATTGAGAACGACACCCGAAACCTTGCGCGGATCTTCAGCGAGGCTCGTTACGGCACGCTGAACCAACTCGCGGGGGGTCTCCCGCCACCGCACCACGAAGACAGCCTTGTCAGCCATCCTCATGAGGATGGAACTGTCAACAACCAGTGAGGCAGGCGGGGAATCGAGGACGATCACATCGAACACCTCTCGCAACCCGGCTACGAAATCGAGCATACGCTTGGATGCGAGGAGATCCGGCGGATGTTTGTTGGGCGTGCCGGCCGGGACAATGATGAGGTTTTTGAGGGCGCCCCGGCGGAACACCTCCCTCTTTTCCACATGGCCGGAAACGACATCGGTCAAGCCGACTTTCCCACGCAAATTAAAGTACTCGGTGGCTTGCGCCCGCCGAAGGTCACAGTCAAGCAACAGGACACGCTTGCCAGCCATTGCCGCAGAATAAGCGTAGCATATCGCTAGCGTGGATTTCCCTTCGAACTCGGCCGCCGACGTCACCAGCACCAGACGCGGGGGATTATCGATATCCGACATCTCGGTGTTCACCCGCACACTTCTAACGCCTTCGCCGAAACGCGACAACGGGTTGCTGGCGAAGTAGTCCGGTATACTTTGTTCTTCGCCCTCGCCGCCAAGGTTGTTGGTATTCAGATTGGGCAGCATTGCCAATACGGGTAATCCGAGGGTGCTTTCCGCCTGCTCCATGGTCATGAAGCCATTCTCGGCATACTCCAACAGAAAAGCGCCGCAGAAGCCGACCGCCAAACCGCCCATCAGGGTCAGCAACAAAATCCGTGTCTTGTTCGGAAAGCTTGGCGCCGTGGGTTCTTCAGCCGGGGTCACGATTCGCGCATCAGGAATAGATATTGCCGACTGCTGTTGCGCTTTTTTCGACCGAACCAGCAGGGACTCATAAAGAGACCGGGTTGCCACCACCTCACGCTCAAGACGCCGCAATTCCCTGACGGCGGCATCGCTCATATCACTTTCGTTCAGTTCCTGTAAGCTTTCCTGCAGTGACTGCTCGCGCTTTCTCGCAGCCTGATATTCGCTTTCCAATGTCTCGACAATCCGCGACATTTCATTCTGGATCTGTCGTTCAACATCGGAAAGCTCTGCGCGCGCATTCACGATTCTCGGATGCTTGGGGCCGTAGGTGCTCGAAAGGTCGGCCAAACGCCGTCGAACGTCCTGCTCCTGATCCCGCAAATTGCCAATGATCGGCGATTCCGTTACCTCTTCAATGCTTGCGATGTTCCCGTCGCCTTCCAGAACGCCCTTCGCGTACTCGTAGTTTGTGCGCTTTTCGACCGTCTCCGCTCGGGCAGCGATCAGCTTCTCGTTGATATCCGCGATCTGCTGCTCAACAAGCGTCCCCTCGTCGGCCTCGCCAAGCTTATACGTCAACCGGTGCTGCGCCACCGCGCGCTCTGCGGCGTCCAGGTCACGTCGAACCTCGGCAACGCGCTCACTCAGCCATTCCGCCGCGCGCTTCGATGCCGTGTACCGCGCTTCAAGTTGCTCGACCAAGTAGGCTTCAGCCACAGCATTCGCAATCAGAGCGGCCGACTCAGCATCGGCGTCAGTATAGGAAATTTCGATGATGTAAGACGGGAACTGTCGGCGTACCTTGAGCTGACTGAGGATTCGCCCGACGGCCGCGCGCTCTGCCGCATCCAGCTTTCGCAATTCTGATTGTTCATCGGCATTCGTTTCGGTAGACGCGGTTGCCTCCGACTGCGCAGAGGTCCCGAAAATATGTGTGAAAAGGGAAGGGCCATGCTCCTCCTGGCTTTCGGCCTGCGCGATTGATTTGGACAAACCAACCTGCTCAGCTGCGCGGGACGCCACCCCGACCGATTTGATGATCGCAACCTCCGTGGCGACGGAAGAGCTATCGCGCAAGGCTGCGGATGAGTCTGATTCCGGGTCGACGAGGTTGTTTTCGCTCGTATTCAGGATGACTTCCGCCGTCGCGGTGTAACGCGGCGTAACCAACATAAGGTAGATCACGCCCAGCACCGTAACTATGAAAACGCCGCCCGCAATCACCTTCCAGCGGCGTTTTACTAAGCCAAGCAGCCACCTCGGATTGAACAAATCAAGATCGGCATCTTGCTGAGGCTGATCTGACTGCAATCGTGGACCCCCCGCGTCTACTGTCATAATCGTAACTCGCAGTTATTGCACTCGTGTCATCTTTGTGCCATTCAAGCATCTTCAGCGAAAGTAGGAGCCGGCTTCGCGTTCAACGCCGCAGGCCGACGAAAAGCGACGAAAATCCGAACACACAAAAAATCAGAGCGCGTTCCCTGATCCCTTTTCAATGAACGCGCCTTCGCTGAGAGAGTTTAATGGCATAAATACGATTATAATCTAATTTATTTATTTGTTTCTACTGATTTTGTCGCAGATCCGGCCAACAACCTCTGACCTAATACCGCGCACTTATTCCGACGCGGGCCTCGTTGCGCTCATAAGGGATCCCCGTAGCAGTCGAGTCATATTGCGTATATTCGTAGCCAGCGGTCAGGGACCAGTTCGGCGTGATGTCATAGTCGGCTGAGGTCAGTACCTTCCACACATCGTCATTCCGGGCGATGCTTGTATAATCGACTTGCTCATAAGCAAATCCGGCCCTCACGACCAAGTTATCCCGCAGAGCGTAAGCACTCTTCAAGGCAATCTCCGAACTGATCGTGTTGCTGGAGGACCCAGAGAAGTTGGAAACCCCTACATAGCGTCGCCCGACCAGACCAATGGTCAGAAGCTCGGTTGGGAGCCACGTCATTTTCGCGCGGTAATTGAATTCTTCAATGTCTTCAATGTCAGCCGCATCAAAGCTTTCCGTCAGATAGCCGCCCGCGAGGTCGAGTGAGGCAAGCTCTGAAAGCTCGTACTTGACGCCGGCCAAGAATTCTTGGCCATCGGAATCCAACTGAGCGTCACCGTAGTTTGAGATGTTATAGGAATATTCACCGTAGAACGATGTAATTGGGCTCCAATCAAAACCGGTCTGTACTGTCAGCGTATAGAAATCTCCATCGCGAAAGTCCTGATCAACATTTGTGCTGTCGAGGCTCGTATCCTCATAATCGTCGTGGCGTACTGCGCCACCCACGTTAAACCATAGGCGGTTAAAGCGCTTATTGACCGACAAGCCCCCCATGAATTTATGGTATTCGATCGGATCATCGAAATCCGCAAAGGATTCGCCTTCGCCGCGCTCTTCCTGATCAAGCTCATATCGCGCGTATGCATTGATATGGAGGTCGTCCCGGACTTCCAGCAAGCCGCCAAGCCCTGTGTAAAAGCTCGCCTTATTCTCCGTCGAGAACTCTTGGTTGAGCTTGCCTTCACCACCGACCTCAAACTGTAGCCGATGCACCGACCAGTTGGAGACGGCGTACAGCTGCGGCGCGACACGATAGCTGAAATCTTCCCGCTCGCCGGATGTGTCCGCAAAGACATTGTCATCGTAAGTCGCTTCCAAGTCGACCTCCGTGGCCACTATGAAAGCGCCGATCGGCACGCCCACCTCCTCGCGCACAAGCGGATTGAGATCGCTCCCGAACAGCTCGCGCGCAGTCGCAAACGTAGGCTCGCCACCGGCAGCAAAGCCAGCCGACTCGCCGGCCTGGGCGACCATCATGTTTCCGCCTACCAAACAACAGGCGGCTGCTAATGCCGGCGACACATAAATGTGTCTCGACGCGCCGCGAAGCATTCCGATCTCCTTGATCGCTCCCGACTGGCGGGACGTAGCGAGCCAATCGATTAAAATCTCACTGTCGACACGCCGTGCAGGACCGCCGCAACTTTTCAATACTGCGACATCGTGTGCTCATGGCTTGGACGGGCTGACAACGCCGCCAGAGAAACCGCCGCCCATCGATCTCGGGACGAGCACGCTGTCGACCTGAGCAGACATCCGGGCCTGAGCGCCGAAGTAAGCCGACTGGAAAGCCTCGTCAGCAGTCCCAACCCAGGCGATGATCTGGTCGGCGGCCGCGGGATCGGAGAAGCCGATGATGTTCTGCGCTTCAAATACGCCAACGGCGAGCGAAGCTATCACCTCTGGTTCTACGCTGGGGGCGAGGCATATGATGTCCTGGGCGCTCCGGAAGTCGGCCAACACTTCCGAGCGCGCGGACTGCCGCAGAACTTCCGCGTCTCCAGCAGCTTCTGCGGGCAAGCTTTGAATAGCGGGCGAAACCGGCCCCACGCAGGCACCATCCTGAATCTCTGCGGCTGAAGACAGGCCCGCGTTGCAACAAAGGATGACAACACAGCCAAGTGCGGCGTGAACGATGTTAATCTTCATGAGTTACCCCGGTCATGTTTCGTTAAAGTCTGCACCGCTAGAGGGCTGACGCTTTGATTATGTCCTTGATGCGCCGAGTCTTGAGTTCAGATGCCTCGCGCCGTATTGGTCTTGCCCTCAATTTGCTCTTTCACCGTTACCGCGACCCCTAACCGCATCATCCGCGAACCGAGAACTCAGAAATAGCGCTCCGGCACACGGATCACATCGCCCGGATAAACCGGAACAGCGGTGGATGCCTGCACTTCTTTCTCCTCGGCGGATCCCTTTCGGCGGAGGTAGACATAACTGGTGCTCGCCCGGCGCGTGTAGCCGCCTGCCAGAGCGATTGCGCTGATCACATTCAGCCCGGCCTTGTAAGGATATTCGCCAACCTTGTTTACACGGCCCATCACGTAAATCGGCTCGTAACTCAACACCGCCACGGAGACCTTGGGATCGCGCAAATAGCCGCCCTTCAATTCGTTTGCGATCTTGCGCTCCAGCTCACGCGGCGTTGACCCTGCGGCCTTCAGTTGTCCTATCAGGGGGAACGGGACCGCGCCTGTCTCGTCGATCTCGTACTCGCCGGTAAGCTCCTCCTCGCCGAACACCTTAACCTCAACTTTATCGCCGGATGCGAGAACATACCCAGCATTCTCAGCGGGCTCGTCGCTCCCGTCGGCGGTCTGGGCGGTGGGCTGAAAGGCGCCGACAACGGATTCGTTCAGGGGCGGCCCGCCAGGTCCTTGACACCCGGCGGTCGCTGCCAACATCGTCGCCACCAGCAAAACGAAAAAGTGCCTCATCCAACACTTTCCCGGTTTCTCAACCATACTGATGATCCCTATCACCTTCGCGTGGATGAACATTTATCTCATATGGGGTGAAATGCAACCATAGATACCCATTCGGGCACAGTTTCTAGTGATGCCGTGCGGCTAGCGGGCAACGCACTTTCGCAGCCGAGGGCTAACAGCGGTCAAATTGTGACGTGTGGTTGCACATTTTGCCGGGACCGACAGATGCTCCACGTCCCGCTTGGATCAGGCGTTGCCCAGCCCCTTCAAGCGCGAGCGCTGTCAATAGACCTGTCAGGTAGGCCGCCGTGTCGATGTTGATCCGGTTTGGCAGGACTTCAGGCTGGGAGACCGGCGTGTGCCCGTGCACGATGACGTGCTCGAATTGGTGGGGGCTACCAATGAATTCCTCGCGGATCCAGAGGAGATCGTTTTCGCTCTGCTCGGCCAACGCAACACCCGGGCGCGCCCCCGCATGGCAGAAAAAGTAGTCGCCGATCTGAAAACTGAGCATCAACTGGCTCAGCCAGCGCCGATGCTCGTCCGGCAACTGTTTGTTCAGTTCCCCCGGAAGCCGTTCCGCACCAGCGGTGGACAGCACTTGGCGAACATTGACGCCGTAAGACTGCAAGGTCTCGGTGCCGCCGTAAAGGCGCCAGTCGCTCGTGGTAAGCCGGCCCTCCAGAAAGGCCAGCATCATCGCCTCGTGATTGCCCTTGAGGAAAACCCGTTCGGCATTCACCGGCGGATCACGGGTCAAGCTTTCGATGACGCCCCAAGAATCAGGCCCTCGATCGACGTAGTCGCCGAGATAAACGAGCAACACGCGTTCGGGCCGCGATTCGGCGACGTCCTCAGCGATCCGGTAATGCAATTCATCGAGCGCGCGGGCGCACCCGTGGATATCGCCGATCGCATAAACACGCAGGCCGTCTGGAATGCGCGGCGACGCAAGGGGTTCGGTATGGTCCTGTTTTCGAAATAGACGACCGATCACCGGGCGGTTGCTCTTTGTTTCGAACGGCTCGGCGTGCCCGGCGCGTTTTGCGGTCCCCGAGACTGCGCAACTTGGTCACCGGGGCGCGTATTGCGCGCCTGTCTCTGACTGCTCCAGGACTGTGCCGTGCCCGCGCCGAGCAACGCCGCAAATGTCAGTGTAACGCCCTGGAGCTGGATGCTGAAATCAATAAAGGCATGCAGCGCCACGATAACACTTGCGGTCGCCGCCGCAATCGGAGCCACCGAATCCCGCTTTCGTTCGAGGGCTCCCACGAAACAACGGCGTGACAACCAGCCAATGGTCGCGAAAAGCCCGATCGCTGCCGGGATGCCGAGTCCAAGGAGCGCTTCGACATAGGCGTTATGGGCTTCAAGCCATGTCCCTGTCGGCGGCACGGAGAGATCGCGGTACATCGGAAACACGTCGGCAAAGGTTCCATAGCCAAAGCCGACCCAGGGCGCATCCTGCACAGCTTGAAGCGTCACACCCGCCACGGCTAATCGCGCTTCCAGGTCAGAGGCTTCGGTGCGGGCCAGTTCCCCGCTCACGCCCTGCCCATAAATCGCGAAGGCAAAAAGTCCGCCGATCAAGACGATCAGGAGGACCGCCCAAGCCGGCCGTGTCGCGCCGGGCCGGTTGCTGCTGCCCTGCGCGCGCGCGATTTCCAGACCAACCATCAGCATCACAGCCAACATCGCGAGCAGGATGCCCGCGCGTGACTGCGCCAGGATCAGGGCGACAACGATCGGCACCAGAAGGATCGCGTAAGCGCCAATTGCGCCGCCAACGAAAACGGTCCAGGCGGCGATCTGCCGCCCGCTAGAGGGGCCGGTGTGTCCAAGACCGTGGCGCACATCGCGAATGAACAGCGCCAGCGCGCTCAACAGCGCGAGGACCAGATAGGCAGCAAAGGCATTCGAATAGATGAAAGGTCCGGTCGTCGCGTCCGTCGAGCGCTCGACCCACAGAACCATGCGCGACCCGGTCACCTCCATCGAGATGCCGTAGAGACCATAAAGGGCGCCAGCGAGGCCGACGGTGAAGACGATTCGCCATGCCCAGCGCGGATCCCGGCCGATCTGGATGGCCAGCCAGACGCATGCGGCCGCCGTGGCAAGCCGTAAGGCCGCCAGCCATGTCTCGCTCGGGTTGACGCTGATCTTGCTGCTGAGCTGTTGTCCCAGCGCTTCACCAGCAGCGTTCCAGATGGGATGATGCAGAGCTGCGGGCGTCCAGGCGACGGTTTGCAGGAAGGCCCATATCAAGACCAGGCCGATCGCAATAAGCGGGAACACGATCCAGCGTGTCGGCACGGGCAGAGCGCCGCCGCCGACCACATGCGCCACGCCGAACAGCGCCAGGCAGCCACCGATCAAGACCGCGTTGATGCCCCACGCCAAAGGGATGCTGCCGCCGAAAAACAACGGCGCGAGCGCGATCGCGAGCAAATACAGCCAGCGAGCAGCGTTGTCGCCTGTGCTACGAGAGCGTGGGGAATCCATGGCCATTCAACATATTAACCCACGAGTTATTTCGGCCGTATCCCTTGACGATTTTCGGAAGCGTTCTGCGATGAGGTGTGCCCGCGCCCCATCCCGGCCCATCATGCGCCGCGCCAGGTCATGATCCCTCAACAGATCAAGCGACAAGGGTGCGGCCGCGTTGGCGAGGGTTAATCAATAGCCGCAGAAAGGGCAAACATGCAACGGCCGGCTGGCGATCCCGATGCCGCCGAGGCACGGTAAGGACGACGCCACAGGGGCGCGCATCATCTTCAACGTCAAGCGCAAGCAGTGATCGGCCCACGCGGCTGAAACGCTCGTGCGCCAGACCGCAGAGGCCGACGGCTATGACACCGAAATCATCATCGAACAGGAGCCGGGGTCGAGCGGCAAGGCTTTGGCCGATCACTTCGTGCGCAATGTCCTGCCGGATTTCCGGGTGCGCATCGTGCCCTCCACGACAAAAAAGATGGCCCGCGCCTGAGCGTCCACGAGGCCAATAACACGCGCGCTTGATCCGCAAAAAAGCCTCGGGTCGCCGGAACAGCGGCCGAACGAGCGCCTTCTCTCATCCCCCACAAACTTGGCGTGTTCATCAGACGTTCACGCCGCATGTTTCGGCATCGTCCGGCGCGATCTCGGGGCGAAGTGGCTGGATTTTATGCTGAAAAATCAGGGGCTGGCGGAGAGGATGGGATTCGAACCCACGATACGGTTTTGCCGTATACTCCCTTAGCAGGGGAGCGCCTTCGACCACTCGGCCACCTCTCCACCTACAGAGATACTAACGCGGAAGGGGGTTTGACAAGGCGGTGTTGAAAATTCTTGTGTGCGCGAAGGCGCCTGGCCCGCGTGTCAGCTGGGCGTGGCGAGCACGAGGCTCCAGAACGTCTTGAACTGGGTGTCCGGGTTTTCAACGACCGCCACGCCCATATGAGTCGCGTCGGGGAGAAGCAGGTTGGCGTTATGGTCCGGGCTGCGCTTCCATTCGCGGAACAGCTCGCCAAACGTGATCTGGCCGGTGCCGACGTTTTCCGCCGCCACCTGCGGATCGAAACCGGTGCGCTGCACCCGCTCCCACGGGTCGGACCCGTCAGAGCCGAAATGCGAAATCCGGTCGTGGTCCGCCAGGTCCTGCGCGTGCGCGAGAGCAGCCCGCTCCAGTTGCGGATGCAGTTCCAGCGGTGGCAGCCCCTGTTCGGCGCGGTAGTCATTGACGAGGCTCAACGCCTGCGCTGGCGTGAAGCTCTCGACCGGCGCCACTGCTTCGAGATCCTCATCACCAGAGGAGTCGGTGGCGCGGCTCCACAGCGCGGTCAGCCGGTCGGACAAGGACGGCTCTGCCGCCGCCTCGTTTTCCGTTTTCTTGACCTGCTGGACGGACTCGCGGTCGGACGCCTCATCGGCGAAATTACCCATCAGCCCGCTATTCACGGCGCATCCGCCAAGCGGCCCCGCGATAAAGAGCGCCGCGGCGAGCGGGATCAGCCGTTTCGCGGCCCGCATTCGTTGGCCCTGATGGCTTTGCGCCTGCACGACCGTCTCCGTCAAATCTGGCAAATCTTTCGACAAAGTAACCGCAGCACCGTTAATAAACGGTTTCCGCGTGTGCAGCGCGGGAACGCCCGCGGCAGCGCACAAGTATCAGCCAAGGTATGTGACGTTAAGATGGCGCGGCGGGATCAGCCTTCGCTGCTGCCGCCATCGTTGGTGAGCTTGTCGAGGCGGGCGCGCATTTCGGCAAGCTGAGCGCGGAGCTGGGCGACCTCCTCGGCGGAGGCGGGCGCTCTGTCGCCGGCGTTCTCGTTCCCCGATGGCGCCGCGTCGTAACCGCTCTGCTCGCCTTCGCCCGCACCGAACGGCTTGAACATGCTCAACGCCTGCTCGAACATCTCCATGTTCTGCAGCGCCTGTTTCTGCATGGCCTCGAAGGCCGCGTTGCCAAAGGGCGAGCTGCCGAAGGTCTCCGCGATCTGCTGCGTATATTTCTCCTGCTCGCGCGTCAGCGTGTTCATGCTGAACTCGAGATAGCTCGGCACGAGCTTTTCCATCGAGTTGCCGTAGAAGCGGATGAGCTGGCGCAGGAAGCTGATCGGCAGCAGGTTCTGCCCCTTGCTCTCCTGTTCCACAATGATCTGCGTGAGCACCTGGTGGGTCAGATCTTCGCCCGTCTTGGCGTCGTAGACCACGAAGTCGCGCTCCGACCGCACCATCTCGGCGAGATTGTCGAGCGTGACGTAGGTGCTCGTGTCGGTGTTGTAGAGGCGGCGGTTGGCATATTTCTTGATGACCGCCGGCTCCTTGTCGATCGTGTTGCCGGGGCGGGGGGTGTCGTCTGGCATTTTTGCTGTCTCGTCAGGTCGCGCGGGCAATCGCGGAACCGCGGAGGTCCCGGAACTCCATGTGTTACTCCAATATTGCATTGCGGAAGCCGGGGGACAAGCTTTGTGCGAGCGAGGAGACGGTTGGTGAATCAAGGAAAATCGCCGATAATTGAAAAAAGTTATGGTCTGAGCGCGCCGGGCGGTTCACGCGAGCGCTTTGCAGGCGCACAATGGCCCCGGAGCGGGTTATCGCTTCCGGAACGGCAATGTCCGGCATCTGGCCGGGAAACAGGAGGACGGCATGAGCAGTGAAGAGACCATCGTCATCGCGGGGGCCGCGCGAACGCCCGTCGGCGCGTTCAACGGCAGTCTGAGCAGCGTGCCGGCGCACTATCTCGGCGAGACCGTCATGCGCGAAGTCATGGGGCGCGCAAAGGTCGAGCCCGCCGAGGTCTCCGAGGTCATCATGGGGCAGATCCTGACCGCCGCGCAGGGCATGAACCCGCCGCGTCAGGCCTCCATCAACGCCGGCATACCGATCGAAACGCCGGCCTGGGGCATCAACCAGGTCTGCGGCTCGGGCTTGCGTACGGTCGCGCTCGGATATCAGCAGATCAAGCAGGGCGAGGGCAAGATCGTCATCAGCGGCGGCCAGGAAAGCATGAGCCAGTCGCCGCACGCGGCCACCATCCGGCAGGGCCACAAAATGGGGCCTCTCGAGATGGTCGACACCATGATCAAGGACGGCCTGTGGGACGCCTCAACGGCTATCAAATGGGCACCACCGCCGAGAATGTCGCGGAGAAGTGGCAGATCACTCGCGAGGAGCAGGACGCCTTTGCCGCGGCGTCGCAGAACAAGGCCGAGGCCGCGAAAAAGGCCGGCCGCTTCAAGGACGAGATCGTCCCCGTCACCATCAAGGGCCGCAAGGGCGACACGGTCGTCGAGGAGGACGAATACATCCGCGAGGGCGTCACGGCGGAAAGCCTCTCCGGTCTGCGCCCGGCGTTCAGCAAAGACGGCTCCGTCACGGCCGGCAACGCCAGCGGCATCAATGACGGCGCGGCGGCTGTCGTGCTGATGAGCGAGGCGGAAGCCGAAAAGCGCGGCGTCGAGCCACTCGCGCGAATCGTGTCCTGGGCGCATGCCGGCGTCGATCCGTCGATCATGGGCACTGGCCCGATCCCCGCGTCGAAACTCGCGCTGGAGAAGGCCGGCTGGAAGCCGGAAGACCTCGACCTGGTCGAATCCAACGAAGCCTTCGCCGCGCAGGCCTGCGCCGTGAACAAGGGTCTCGGCTGGGACCCGGAGAAGGTCAACGTGAACGGCGGCGCGATCGCCATCGGCCACCCGATCGGCGCATCGGGAACCCGCATCCTGGTGACGCTGCTGCACGAGATGCAGAAACGCGACGCCAAGCGCGGTCTCGCCACGCTGTGCATCGGCGGCGGCATGGGCATCGCCATGTGCGTGGCGCGAGATTGATCGCGGACATGGCGCCACGGAATACGCGGTGACAAGCGGGCGAGCAGGAGACATGGCGGCCGGCTGACGCGGCCCGCCGCCTCCAAGTCTGCGCGCCGCGTCAGGCTTGCTTAACGGACGGAACGGAGCGGAGGAAACAGTCATGGCACGGGTAGCAGTCGTCACAGGCGGCACGCGCGGTATTGGCCACGCCATCGCGGTGGCCCTGAAGGAGGCCGGATATTCGGTCGCGGCCAATTATGGCGGCAACGATCAGGCCGCGCAGAACTTCCAGAGCGAAACCGGCATCCCGGTCTACAAGTGGGATGTGGGCGATTACAGCGCCTGCGAGAGCGGGCTTCAGCAGGTCGAAAGCGATCTCGGCCCGGTCGACGTGGTCGTGAACAACGCCGGCATCACGCGCGATGCGATGTTTCACAAGATGACGCCGGAGATGTGGAACGATGTGATCCGCGTGAACCTCAACTCGATGTATAACATGACTCACCCCGTCATCGGCGGGATGCGCGACCGCGGCTATGGCCGCATCATCAATATCTCCTCGATCAACGGCCAGAAAGGCCAGATGGGCCAGACCAACTATTCCGCCGCCAAGGCCGGAGTCATCGGCTTCACAAAGGCGCTGGCCCAGGAGACCGCGCGCAAGGGCATTACGGTCAACACCATCGCGCCAGGCTATGTCGACACGGATATGGTGGCAAATGTGCCCGAAGAGGCGCTCAACAATATCATCGCGCAGATCCCGGTCAACCGGCTCGGCAAGCCGGAGGAGATCGCGCGCTGCGTGACCTTCCTGGCCAGCGAAGACGCGGGCTTCATCACCGGCTCGACGATTACGGCCAATGGCGGGCAGTACATCCTCGGGTGAGACCAGTCTACCGCGTCTCGCGCCTGGGCTGCGTGGCGGGCGGCGGCGCCTTGGCCCGCACCTGCCGCGCGGCAATCGTCACGCCCGTGAGGATCAGCGCAAACCCGACCCCGTGCGACCACAACGGCTGCTCGCCGAGGATCAGGATCGCCAGAGTGGAGCCGAACAGCGGGATCAGGTGCAGGAATACTCCCGCGCGGTTCCCGCCGATCAATTCGACGCCGCGCGTGTAGAACACATAGGCCAGAATGCTCGGGAAAATCGCCACATAGCCGATCGCCAGCAGCGCATCCGTTGACAGCGTCAGCGAGCGGACATAGGCGTTCTCCCAGGCATGCAACGGCCAGTTAATGACGGCGGCGACCGCGAAGAGGCACGCCGCGAGGCTGAGCCAGTGAATGTCCGTTGGGCGTTTGCGCAGGAAAGCCGTGTAAACGCCCCAAACCGCCATCGCGCCCAGTACCCACAGGTCGCCGGTGTTGAACTGAAGCTGCGCCAGCACCTGCAGGTCGCCCTTCGACACCACGACGATCACGCCGATCAGCGACAGCCCGATGCCCAGAACCTGCCGCGCCGTCAGCCGGTCGCTAAAGAAGATGAAAGATGCAATCGCGATCATCACCGGCCCGGACGAGTTGATGATGAGCGCGTTCAGCGCCGGCGTGTGGTTCAGGCCAATATAGGTCAGCGTGTTGAAGCTGCCCGCGCCGGTCGCGCCGAGAAACACCAGCCACGGCCACTTCTGCCGGATGACCGGCCAGTCCCGGCGCAAGTGGGGCAACGCGAAGGGCAGAATGATGAGAAACGCGAGTGTCCAGCGGATGGAGGCCAGCGCGATGGGCGGAAAGAATTCGTGCACACCGCGTCCAAGCACGAAATTCCCGCCCCAGAATAGCGGCGTGAGCGTCAGAAGCACATAGGGCTGGTTGAAAAGCGCGGTCAGCGCGCGGCGCGCGGGTGACGGCGGCGCTTCGGTGTGCGATGGACGGCTCATGCTGATCGGCATACGCTATCGTTCCGTGCGCGTAAAGCCGCGCGGCGCAAGACGAATTCACGGCCAACGCACAGGCCGGACAAGCTGCGGAGACAAGAGAACATGGCCAATGTCGCAGTGGTCGGCTCGCAATGGGGCGACGAAGGCAAGGGCAAGGTGGTTGACTGGCTGAGCGAGCGGGCGGACACCGTGGTGCGCTTCCAGGGCGGGCATAACGCCGGGCACACGCTCGTTATCGACGGCGTGACCTACAAGCTTTCGCTGCTGCCCTCTGGCGTCGTGCGGCCCGGCAAACTGTCGATCATCGGCAACGGCGTGGTCATCGACCCATGGGCGCTCGCCGAGGAGATCGACACGCTGCGCGGGCAGGGCGTGGACGTGACGCCGGAGCGCCTGCGCATTGCCGAGAACGCGACGCTGATCCTGCCGCTGCACCGCGAACTCGACGCGCTCCGCGAGGCCGCTGCGGGCGCGGGCAAGATCGGCACGACCCGGCGCGGCATCGGCCCGGCTTACGAGGACAAGGTAGGCCGGCGCGCAATCCGCGTCATGGACCTGCAGAACCCGAAGACGCTGAAAGCCAAGCTCGACCGCATCCTCGCGCATCACAACGCGCTGCGCCGTGGCCTTAGCCAGCCGGAGGTCGACCGCGACGAGCTGTTCGAGTCCTTGTGCGAAGTA
>CAYYSM010000006.1:0-26208 GCA_964474225.1 uncultured Hyphomicrobiaceae bacterium | reverse complement strand
TATTCGCCGCAATTGGGAATCCCCCAAATGAGTCAAGTTCAATGACCGTTGGTATCATGGCCGACCTGCCCCTCTGGCGACCGGAAAACAGGACTCGCATGCGGATCATCGCACGCAGTGCAGGTGACATGGGTTTGCAAGCCGACGTTCCTGAAAATGCCGGCATGTTCGGCGAGGTCGAGCACCTCGGCGGCTTGGGCCTGCAAGAGGTGACGAGCGAAGGGCTGTTTCGAGCGCAGCGACGCGTTGATCCAGCGAGACAAAACAACGAGATCGCACGTGGGCGTCAAACGCGAACAACCGACCAAAACGGAGAATTGTCCAGCCATCGTTCAATGACCCGCTTGTCGTCGATTGTTGCTCCATCCAATGAAAGCTTGTTCGGCCACTTCAGGATGACGCGGACGTCGCGGCCGCGCTCTTCGCCGTGAACCGGATATGCCTCCAGGGTGACCGTTATGCGGCCGACGGTCTCCAGTAACCGATGCGTGTCCATGCCGAGTTCTTCCAGCCGATCATAGGCGTCTTGATCAAATCCTGCGCGCGCCACGAACTGACTTCCCGGCGAACTCAAATTGAACGTTATGATCTCTGTAATGCGCGCCACCGAAAAACCTTCCGGTGGGTCAAGACTGGGAGGATTGGGCCCCATGAACTGGCCAAGTTGCCATTCATTGCGTGTGATGATCTGAAATTCGGCACCGTCCAAGGCATATGAGCAAAAGGCTTGTGCAATGTCGTGAAAAACCTTGGCTCCTCCGAGCCCCTTGCCGGCAACATCCAGACGACCGGATGCCGCGTCATAACTGAGCGCGAGTTCGCGTGCCTCTCGACGAAGAACAGGCTGTGGCACGTCGTCGCCTCGCGAGAATTCCATGAGGAAGCTAGCCGGCGTTTCGAGATAGATCGCAATATGGTTGATCAGAGAAGCACCTTCCCAATCATGGGGGTAGGAAAACTGATCAGCATAGGCCCGGCGACCGCCTTGCTGATTCTGCACGATCATTCTGATGCTATCCACCGCCTCCGAAATGTCGCCGTGGAGTTGTCGCGGCTCCGGGATCGTGTAGCCGCAATGAAAGCGCCCATCCCGCCAGTGATACGACATGGTGAGATTGCGAGTCCTGTCCAGCAAAACGGGATCCTCGAACCAGACCTTGAGGATCCGCTCTTCGAGCGGTGCGTCCTCCTCCAGGATGGCGTCGAGCGCCGGATTACCGCTGCAGACTTGTCGCAGGGCTCGTTCCGCCAGTTCGCCCTTGTCAGCCACTGCGATGACACTCCCCGCGATCGCCTCAACGATGCCGCGGGCCCTGTCTTCGGCTTGAGCCAAGGCATCGAAGCTGCGCCTATCACGCTCGCGAGCGTCTGCGCACGAATAATCGACCTCGGGAATCCCTGCGTGTTGGAAAAGCCGTTTTCGGGCGGGAATGCTCAGGCGCGTGATGAACCGGTGGACGACATTGACCATGAGCGAATGGATAGCAATGGGCCGAGCGATTCGCTACGAGAGCGATCAAATCCTGCCATTTATCAGCGAAAATTTTCGACGGGCTGGTCACCGTTCATGTCAAGGTAAGATGACCACGCCTGCATGAGTGCGCGCCGCTTCTGAAAAAGATCGCCGCGGGCGTAGGCAGCTTCTGCCTTGTCCTTCAGGCGGTGGGCCAGAGCGGCCTCTATGACCTCACGCGGAAACTGCGTCGTCTCACCAGCCCAGTCGCGGAAGCTAGATCTGAACCCATGTACCGTAACATCCTTACGCCCAAGCCGTTTGAGCACCGCAGAAAGTGTCATGTCGCTGATCGGCCGCAGCGGATCCTTGACGCTTGGGAACACCAGCGCTTCGGGATTTCCGGGCTCGGGGAGCTGCGCGATCGCCGCTGCAGAGAGGGGCACCCGGTGCTCCTTCGCCGCCTTCATGCGCCCCGCAGGCACCGTCCAGACACCCGCCTCAAGGTCAAGCTCGGACCAGGTGGCCCCGCGGACTTCGCCTGAGCGTGCCGCCGTCAGGATGGCAAAGGCCAGTGCCTGAGCGCCAATGCCCGAACACTCGCTCAAGGCGGACATGAAGCCCGGTACTTCCCGCCAGTCCATGGCCGGGAAATGGGCAACCGCACGGACCTTGTTCGGTTGCGCCAGCACCTGATCGAGATGGCCGCGCCAGCGCGCCGGATTGGCCCCTTCGCGCTTTCCGAGCGCTGTCGCATAATCCAGTACCGCTTCGATCCGCTGGCGCACCCGGCTGGCCGTTTCGGGTTTCTTGGTCCAGATCGGGTTGAGGACCGCGAGGATGTCGTTGGTCTCGATCGATTGCACGTCCCGATCGCCAAGCCTCGGCAGGACATAGCGCTCAAGCGTGCTTATCCACTGCGCGGCATGTTTGGCGTTGCGCCAGCTTTTTCGCTTCGCTGCGATCAGCGCGTTCGCGGCCTCACTGAATGTCAACGGCTTGGATGTGGCTCTGTCATTCAGAGGATCGTGGCCTTCGGCGATCAGTCGGCGCGCCTCAATCGCCCGTTCGCGGGCCATCGCCAGAGTGACCTCCGGGAACGACCCGAGCCCCATGTCGCGACGCCGCCCGTCCATCTGGTAGCGGAGCACCCAGCTCCGCGCACCGGACGGCTTGACGACCAGCATGAGACCCCGGCCATCGGTATGACGTCCCGGGGCTGCGGTGGCAACTTTTCGAGCAGAGAGAGGCATGTGTTCCCACAATCGTTCCCACACATGGAAGCGATTTGAGGCGTACAACTATAAACGTTCACGATCAAGTGCGAACTCTATATTATTGAATCAAATGAGTTTATGAGGCCGCCAGTGAACATCCACGATCCCGCGTGAACGCAGGCATGGCGGACTCCCTCTCCGCCATTCGGTTTAGGATTCAGCGGACAGGCACTGTCCGCGCGTGTGGGTAGCCCGGACCTGCCCGCGCCAGCGCCGCTGCAAGGCCGGCCATGTTGCGTTCGAACAAGTTTCGGCTACGCGCCAGGGTCGCCCAAACGCGGCAGCCGGGCCACGACCGGCGCGTTCGTCGACCCCGCAAAATCCCTGGCTGCGCGCAGGCGCTGATCGAGCAGCTCCATGACCGTTGCCAGCCCCAGGCCCAGCGAAACGCCGGCAAAGATGCCCGCCACCAGATAGATGATGCTCGGCGGCGTCACCGGCGCCTTGGGATCGGCGGGCGGGTCGATCACCTTCACGCGCTCAGGTTCCTGAAACCGCCCCAGCGCGTAGCTGATGGAGGCATCCTCGAAGCGCTCGCGCAGCGCATCGTAGCGCCCGCGCGCCTGCGCGACATCGGCCTTGAGCGCGTCCGCTCGCGCGCGGATTGGCTCCAGCCGCCGCAGCGCCGCGCGCTCTTCGTCAATTTCGGCCTGAAGGTCTGCGACCACCTGCGCCCTGGCGCTCGCCCGCGCACGCGCATCCTGCAGGTTGGTGAGCTGTGCCGCCGGCACCTCGGCCAGCGCGTCGGTTGAGGCGGTTTGCGTAGCGGATGCCTGGCCTTTGTCGAGCCGCGCAACGACCTGCGCGCGCTCCTGCTCCAGTTGGCTCAGCCGCTGCTCGACGCTCTGCACCTTTGAGTGAGACGCGGTATATCGCGCCGACAAAAGCGCCAATTCGCCCCTGGCCTCCGCAATTCGGCGATCCAGCTCTTCGACTGCCGGGTTGCCGCTGATGAGCTTGCGCTGTGCGGCCTCGACGTCGAGCCGCGCGGCTGTGAGCTGCGCCCGGGCAGATCGCAAGTCGCTTTCCAGCCGCTCGATCTGCCGGGTTTTCGCCGCCACAAGTGCCGGTATGTCCTCGCCGTACTGGTTGCGCAACGCCGCCAGTCGGTCCTCAAGCCGATCGAGATGGGCGCGCTGGTCCCTCATCTGCTCCTGCAGGAAGGTTCGCGTTGCTTCAAGCCGGCTTTTGGCAGGTGACAAGAGTTGATCCAGGAACCTGTCGCTGATGGCCTGCAGCAACGCGCCCATTCCCTCGGGGTTTCCGCCGGACAGCCGCAATTCGATCAGGTTGTTGCCCGCAAGCTCGACGGAAACCGCCGCGGCCAGATTGCGGACTTCGAGCGCGACTTCGGCGGGTGCTGCGTTGTCGGCAATCACGTCCCGCTCGCGGAGGACGCCGAGAAGGATGTGTTCGCTGCGCAGAAGCGAGCGCAGCGCGCCGATCCGGTCCTTGAGATTCAGGCCAATCGCAAAGTCATCGAGAAATGGATTTGCCGTGCTCGGCTCCTGCAATAGCAGGATCGTTTTGGCCTCGTATGTCTTCGGCGCCATTCGCGCGGCCAGCAGTCCCAGCGGGATCATCAGCACGATCGGCACGCAGATGAGATACCGCCGCCGCCAGCCGGCCTCCATGAAGCGGCGGATGATCTCGATAAGGTTCGGGCCGGGCGTCGCGTTGCCGTTATCAGTCATTTTCCCGGATCCTGATGTTGCGAGTTTGCCAGCGCGACGATCTCCTGACGGATTGCCGCCATAGCGGCTGCGTCGAGCCGCGAAGCGTGCGCCCAGGTTTTGCCCAGACGTTGTCTGATGCGGCGGCACAGCGCCCGCGCGCCCGGGCTGGTCTGCGCATCGAGCGAGGCGAGCCAGCGGCCGTCTGTGATGCCCTGCGCCATTTCGAGCAGTCGGCGGTTGACGTGCGGCTGATGAGGACACGGCCGCGCGCGCGGATAGATCATCTGTACATCGCCCTCGCGCCCGTCGAGCGGGTCGAACGGGTCAGCCGTCGGCATACGCGCGTGCCATTGCAGATAGCGCCGCGCGCCTGTCGCCCAGAGCCACAGCCCGGCCGTCAAGCGCGGACGGCCGGTGTTGTAGAGCCAGACTTGCGGCCCGGCGTGTTCGGCTGCCGCGATGCTTTTCTTGTCGATGCCGAAGCCCTGGTTGATGAGAATGACGTCGAAGAGCGGGGCGAGCGCAAGATCGTGGGGCGCGTTGAGATGGCCGGCGAGGCGGATGTCCGGGACGGCGGCGCGGAGCTGTCGCGCTGTTGCCCGGAGGCCGTGCGCTGTCTGATCGGCGTTGCCCGGTTCATCGGCAAGACTCCAGATGGGGCGCGGCAGCCCGGCGGTATCGAGGCGCTCTGCGAGCTCGGCGAGGACCGACGGGGCCATTTCGCCTTCGCGTGCGAGCAGCCGTTTCAGCGGCGCATAGGCCAGCCAAGGCGCGGACGCCCCAGTCTTTTTCGCCACGCGCATGTCATTCAGAAAGGCCCGGAAATCAGGCGGCACGGGCGTTGCAAGCGCGGGGGCGTTGCCGTGAATGCCGATCGACCGGAGAAAATCGAGGTCGCAGGCGATCTGCCGCGACCGCTGCGCGTCGTCGCCGAACCAGGTCCAGTGCGGGGCTTCATCGAGATAAAAACCGGCGCGACCATTCGCGGGCAAATGCAGGTCCGGCACATCGGCCACGATCGGCACCCGCAGCGTGCCATCGCCCGCGTTCACCGTGAGCACGCCGCGATAGTTTCCGGGCGGCGTGTCCTCAGGCGCCTGCACCCAAATCTCATAAGTGCGCGGGCGCTCTGGGCCGAGCGGCAGGGTTTCGACATCCGCGCGCAGCAGATCATCGGTCAGGCGCAAGACCGTATCGGCTGCGCCTTCGCGGGTGAGCCGCCACTGCCCGGCCCAGACATTCGCCCGCAGCGTAAAGCCGCCCGCCTGTGGCGCATCCAGCTCAACCGTCGGGCGGGTGGTCTCGTGTACGGCGACCGCGATCGTGATGCGCGCGCCGGCGCCAGGCGCGATTGTAACGCGGCGGGCGGGAAGCGTGCGCGTGCCCGCGGCGGGCGGAAGGATACCCTTCGCTCCGGTATCAGAGGCGACGACTGGCCAGTGCGATCGGTACCATTCGGCTCGGCGCGCGCGCACCGCATCCAGCGCGGCGGTCTGACCGAAAGGCTCGATCAGGATGGCGTTAATGAACTGCGCCGCCGGACCGTCGCCATCTAACGCGATCTCCAGACCGTTCGGGCCGACATCCACCTCCGCAGTGACGGGTGCGCCGCGCCACTGCCCGAAAGCGCTCCATGCATCGTCCGCCTGTCCGTGCTCCCGCTGCAGGCCGCGAAGATAGCGCCGTGCGATCCATTCGTCCGGCGACCAGTCATATGAACGGACCACCTCGCCGTTGATCGTGATGCGTTGTCTCAACGGATGCGGCAGCAGTTCCCATTCGCCGGGGTCTTCGGCCCAGATCGTCACGCGCGCGCGCCCTTCAGGCCAGGGCAGGCGGAGCCGAGCGACGCCGCGCAAACCGCTCGCGATCAGCGGATCAGGGGCCGGCCGCGCAATCGCTGTCGGTGCGCCTTCGACAATCAGCGGGCTGTCCGCGCCGACCCGCTCGAAGCCCGCGGGCAGCGGCGCGACCTCCGGCCCGAACGCATAGCCTTTCGCGCCGGCGGGCAAGTCGCCGCCCTCGACGGCCGCCAGGCGGGCGATCTCGACGCGGGCTCGGGCTTGCGGGGCAAAGACGATGACTTGGCGGATTTCGGCTGTACGCATCGTCCGCCCGTCTGACGCGCGCAATCCGTGCAGATTGATGCGCCAACGGAACGCACCGGGCGGCAGCGCGCGCTCCAGATTGGCGCGGCTCGCATAGTCGTGCGAAGCGTGATCGTCGATGCGCACCACGACCGTCACCGGCTGCTCCGCCGCGATCCGCCCCTCCAGCAGCAGCGCATCGGCGGAGCGCATCGGCGCGAGTTGCGGCCCCGCCAGATGGATCGGCAGCGCGCCGCGTCCCAATTCGGCGGCCGTCACCGGCGCGCAAAGGCCCAGCGCCAAAAGCATGCCCAGGGCCCTCATAGCGCCTCCAGCACATTGGCGACCTGCCGCGCCCGCGCCGCCCAGCTTTCCGCTTCGACGCGCGCGCGCCGCATCGGCGCGCAGGCCCTCATCGCCAGCGCAGCCTTCGTCGTCTCGGCATAAGAGCGGACGGGAACATGGACGCTCACCAGATCGCGGTAGGGCGCGAGCGCGGGAAAGTCCGTCGCGGCAACAGGCGTTCCGGCCGCGAGATATTCGCGCAGCTTCAGCGGGTTGCAGGCGCGGATTTGCGGCGTGTCGCGGAAGGGGATCATCGAGACATCCCAGTGCTGCACATATCCGGGCAGCGCCGCGTGATCGCGCGGGCCGAGCAGGCGGATGTTCGCCCGGGCCTTGAGCGCGGACAGGTCGGTGCGCTCCGGGCCGATCAGAATGAATTGCCAATCCGGCAGCGCGTCGGCGGCCTCGGCGATTAGGTCGAGGTCTAGCCACGCTGACAGGCTGCCGTAGAAACCGGCGACGGGGCCGCCCTCCGGCAGATCCGACGGGCGCGGCGCCGGGCGCGCGAACAGATCGGTATCGACGCCATGGGGCAGATAGATCGTGCGGCTGTCGGAGAACCGCCCGGTCAATTCTTCGCTGGCCGCGAACACGACATCGGCGCGCGCCGCCAATCGGCGCTCCAGCGCGGCGACGGGCGCATGATCCACGCCATCCAGCGCCGCGAAGTCATCGCCGCAGTAATAGACCACACGCTCCGGCTCCAGCGCCTCGGCTGCGGCGAGCGCGGTCGGCAGCGACGCCCAGAGGATGGGCCGGTTCAGTTCGCCGAGGCGCGGCGCGATTTGCCGGCGCAGCAGCGCCCGGTTCGCGTGATGCGCCCAGGCGCTTCCGGGCCACGGGATCGCCAGCGGCGGCAACACCTCTAACCCCTCTGGGACCCGCGCCGGCGCGCCGCGGCCAGACGCTTGCGCCAGCTTGCCAACCGCCCGGCGCACGTCTTTCAGGCCGATCCGCGGACGGCGCAGGCCAATCGAGTTGACCCACAGCACCCGCCGGTCCCGCGCCAGGTGCGTGATGAGATGCTGCGTCGCGCTGGGATGCGCGCCCCAGTCCTCGGCGAAGACGATCAGGTCACGCGCCATCCGCCCCTCCGATCGGCCTGATAACGCGCGCCGGGCAGCCGCCCGCGAGGACATCCGGCGGCAGATTTTTCGTCACAACGCTGCCCGCCGCGACGACGGTGCGCGCGCCAATCGTCACGCCGGGCATCACGGTCACGCCCGTCGCCAGCCAGACATCATCCTCCAGCACGATATCGCCGGCCTGGTCATCGGTATCGGGCGCGCCCGCCGCCCGCGCCCGCGCATCGAGCGGGTGGCCCGGATAGCCCGCGAGGAACGCGCGACCGGCGATACGCACATTGTCGCCGATCCGCACGCGCCGCCCGACCGCAATCGTTGTCTGCCAGCCGATGTCGACGTTGTCGCCGACCTCCAGACGCGGGCTGCCCGACGCCGCGCGCCCGGAGACCGTGACCTGGCCGCTGACCCGGCATCCGCGCCCCAGCGTGATCGCCACTGGCCCGGTCACCAGCGGCATTCCGCCATAAAGAAACAGACCCGGCGCGGGCCGCGTCAGCCGGCTCTGGAACAGCGGCGTGTACCACAGCGCGCGGGTCAGATAGCTCCATGCCCCGGCCACCGCCCTGTGCAGGCCGTACAGACCGGCGTGCAGCCCCGGCACAGACGGCAAACTGGCCTGGCGCGCGCTCTTGGCCATGCGATAGGCGGCATCGGCCAGCGGATCATCGCGTCGTTTGACCCATTCTCGGACAGGATGAATAAGGCTCATGGTCGTCTCTTGCCTTGAACAAATATCGCGCCAGTGATACGCATGTTTTGGCCGCAGTCAAACATTCAATATGAGAATAAATCGTGCAATTGTGTTGCGTATATTTTATTATAAACTTGCTTTATTTGAGATCATATGCGCGAGAGACGCCGTAATCGAGATCAGGATGTAGAGCGGCCAGGTGAATGCCTGCGTCAGGAACGTGCCGGCGATGCAGAAGCCCGCCAGACCCGCAAGGACGGCGGCCGCGCTCGCACGCAGGATGGGCGGGGTAGCGGGATCGGCGTCAAACGCGCGCAACACGCGGCGTATGGCCTTCACCGTCACCACGATCATGACGATGAACACGATCAGCCCGAGAAAGCCGGCCTCGGCCAGGACCTGAAACCAGGTGCTGTGGACGGCCTTGTTCTTGCCGTCCCAGTGGGGCGTGTAGAAGAAAAAGTTGGCGTAGAAGTTATTGAGGCCCACGCCGGTCAGCGGGTTCGCCAGCGCCATACGCCATGCCGCGACCCAGGCGTAGAGCCGGCCCATCGCCGACTCGTCGATGCCTTCCTCATGCGCGCCGCCCGATTGTCGCTCGGAAATGCCGGCGACCGCGAACAGGCCCGCCAACGCGACCACCCCGATCGCGGCCAGCAAGAGCTTTGACTTGATCGTCCGCAACCCGAAGATCCCGAAGACGGTCAGGATTCCGAGCAGTCCGCCGCGGCTCTGGGTGGCGATGATGGCCCAGACGATCAGGGCGGTCCCGCCAATTCCTAGAAGACGGTCGACAACGCCGCACCGGTGCAGAACCAGCGCCAGCGCGAAGGCCAGCGGGAACAGCAGCACCAGCGCCAGATCGTTCGGGTCGCCCAGCACGCTGCCGATGTCGCGCCCGATGGTCACGCGCGTGCCCTCGACCAGCCCGACGCCTGCCAGCTTGTTCTGGATCGCGACCACCGCGACGGCCGCGCCCGCCAGCACGAGCAGGCGCGCCAGCAGCCGGTAATGCCATGGCTCGCGCAGCAGCCAGGCGATCGCGAGCGTCATCACGGCGATCTTCCAATAGATGCCGGTCCAGTAGGTGATCGCGATCGGCCGGTTCGAGGCGAACATCAGGCCAACGGTCATCAGCGCGAAGAAGACGAGGAAAACGCGCAACTCGCGCGTCAGGAACGGTTCGATCCGCCGCGTAATGAAAATATGCCAGCCGAGTACGGCCAGCGTCCCCATCGCCAGGAGCTGCGGGATCTTGAACGGCTCCAGGACCGGAAACGCTTCGTGAATGCGGAAAAACGAGAAGATCACAAAGGCGACGCAAAGCAGAAACGCGCTGCGAAAGGCGATCACGACGGCGATGGGCAGCAACCCGCCGATCGGCGCGATCAGCGGATGGCCGAGCACAATCATGGCGCCGGCGACGGCCAGGCTGGCGAGCGCGGCGATTGCGAACTCGGCCCAACGCGGCAGGCCGCTATGCTGGCGCGGCACAGCCGTCATCGCGACAACCTCCCGCGCAGATCGGCAAGCGCCTCCGCCGAGACGCCGGCCAGCCCTGTTCGGTAAAGCAGCGCCGCGAGGAGCATCAGCGCCGCGAGCGCCCAGGTCCCGCGCAGCACCAGCGCATCGGCGGGCGGCGCGACCGCGACCAGCGCTGCTGCCAGCGCGCACGCAGCGAGAAACGGTCCCCAGGCATACTGCACGGGCGCTCGCTCCTGCCCCAGGAGGAGGAACAGCCCCAACCGCGCGAGGTGCCCGGCGATGGTCGCCGCGATTGCGCCGAATGCGCCGTAGGCCGGGATCAGCAGCGCATAAAGGGCCAGCGCGACAAGCGCCCCAAGCGTATTGACCAGCAGCACCCGCAGCCCATGCGCGGCCGCGTAACAGCCGATATTGGACAGGCTGCACAGCTCGTTGAGGACAGAGATGACCACCACGAGGGGCAGATAGACGACGGCGCGCGCATAATCGGCCGGAAAGGCGGCGTGAACGAACATCGGCCCGGCCAGCGCGACGAACAGCCCGGACATGAGCAGCAAGCTGACCCCGCGCCCCCAGGCGGCCGCGATCTCGTCAAGCCCGCCGGGCCGCGCCAGCATCGCGATCCGCCGCGCGTTCCACCAGAGCATGAAGGGCTGGGTCATGAGCGCAGTGGCCAGCCCGAGTTTGACCGCCAAGCCATAGAAGGCGATTTCGGAATCCGCGATGGTCCCGGACAAAAACCAGCGATCGCAGTTTCCCAGCGCGAACATGGCGAGCAGCCCGCCGACCAGCGGCAGACCGTAGCCACCGACGCTGCGCAGCGCCCAGCCGGATAAGCCAAGCCCCGTGCGCCGGATTTGCGAGATCAGCAGTACGCTGGCGAAGGTTAGCGCGACGACAGCATTGGCGATCAGCACGCCCTCAGCGCCGCCCCCGGCATAGAGCACGCCAATCGTCGCCGAGGCCTGCACCACGGACCGCCCCGCGATGAAGCCGAAGAAACGCCAGGCCTGATCGCGGAAGCGCAGCCAGATGAGCGGCATCTCGATCAGCCCTGTGGCGGTCGCCCCGGCCAGGCCCCAGCGCACGGCGGTCTCGTCGATGGTGATGCCGATAAGCGCGATCAGCCACGGCGCGGCGAGTTGGAGGAGCACCGCCAGCAGCGCGACGATCGCTATACCCGCGCCCAGAAGCTCCGCCGCGCATCGCCGCTGTGCCCGGCGCGCAGCTTCCATGCTGGCGAAGCGCACGACTGTATCCGCCAGCCCGAGCGTGAAGATCAGGCTCGTGAACTCGATCAGGCTGACGGCCACGTCCAGCCGCCCGAAATCATCCGGCGACAGGAAATGCGCCATCAGCGGGATCGTGATGATCGAGAAGCCCTTGTCGAAGCCAACGGCCGCGACGTAGGCGACGGGTCGGCCGATGGCGGCTCTTATGCCCATTATATCCGCCTCGCGCGAAGATTCGGCGGCGCGTTAATGCGATTGCAATTCGGAATAGATACTACTTTAAGTTGCGTAACAAAGCGTAATCGGCGGGCGCCTGAGCGAGGGACAAGCCATGGAACAGCCGATCTGCTCGGTGGTGATGCCAACGCGGGATTGTCTGGCGTATCTGCCGGCGGCGCTGGGGTCCGTCGCGCTCCAGAACAGGCGGGACATCGAGGTGATCGTCGCGGACGACGGCTCGACCGACGGCACTCGTGCGTGGCTGGCCGCGCGGCGTGCGGACCTGCCGCCGCTTCGCGTGGTCGAGACCGGCGGTGTCGGCCCCGCTGCTGCGCGCAATGCCGCGATAGCGGCGTCAGGAGCGCCCTACATCGCCTTTCTTGATGCCGACGATGTCTGGTGGCCCGACAAGCTTGCGCGCCAGCTTTCCTGGCATCAGGCCTATCCGGATGCGGGCTTCTCCTTTACCGACTACTTGCATGTGAACCCGGACGGGCGGCATCTGGGCACCTGCTTTGCCTTCTGGAACAGCCCGCTGGCGCATCATGCCGGCCGTGATTTCCTTTTTCTGCCGGATGCCGAGTTGTCGCTGCTGGCGACCAACGTGGTGGGCACCTCCACAGTCGTTGCGCGGCGCACGGCGCTGGAAGAGCTTGGCGGCTTCCGGCTGCTCGCCTCTGCGGAGGATTGGGATTTATGGCTGCGTCTTGCCGCGTGCCGGCCGGTCGGGTTCAGCGCGGCGATCACCGCGAGCTATCTCATGCGGCCGGGCAGCGAAACCGCGAAAGGCTGGCAGCGGTTGGCGGCGATGCGCAACATTCTCGCGGGCTATGAAAGCTGTACTGACGAGGCGACCCGCCGCGCGGTGAAAATCGCGCGCGGACGGCTGGCCACAGCCGAGGCCGAGCTGGCGCGTGCCGAAGGCCGGGCCTGGCACGCGATCCGCTCCGGGGCTGCTGCGCTCGCTCGCCAACCAAGCCGGCGCGCCTGGCGCAGTCTCGCCGCCGACTGCTTGCGCATCTTTACCCCGCCACGGACAGGCGAATGAAGCTGCTCGATGCCACCGAGGACGCTACGCTCGACGGCGCGCGGCGTCTGCGTCAGAGGCTCCAGCGGGAGCTGACCAATTCGCGGATCAGCCCGGCTATCGCCAGCGATCTGTGCCTCGCGGTCAACGAGGCGGCGGCCAACGCCGTCACGCATGGCCAGCCCGCGCCGTCCTGGATCGGCGTGCGCGTCACCATCCGCGGCAAGGCGCTGGAGATCGAGATCGCCGATGACGGCGGGCCGTTCACCGATTTCGCCGCGCAGAGCAGGTCGGTCGGCGCACCCGCCCAGATGGAGGCGCGCGAGCGCGGGCTGGGCCTTTCGCTCATTCAGGACCTGCTGAACGAAATCGCCTATGAGCCGGGACCGCCGAACGTGTTGCGCGGGCGGCGCAAGCTATATCGCGCGCGGCCCGCCGTGCTCCTGGTCGAGGACAGCGAGACGCTGCTGCGCTTGTACGCGGGCTTCCTCGGCGAGCGCTTTCGGGTCAAGCCGGCGCGCAGCGTCGCCGCGGCGCGCGATACGCTGTTGAGCGAGCCGGTGGATATCGTCGTCTCCGACGTTCATCTCGGCGGCGACACGGCCGTCAATCTCCTCACCGCCATGCAGGATGGCCCCCTGGACCGGCCCATTCCCACCGTGCTCATCACGCAGGACCGCGAAACCGCGACTGAGGACGCCGTGCTGCAGGCGGGCGTCGAACAGTTCCTGTTGAAGCCGATCACGCCCGCCGCGCTGAACCGCGCCATTGATCTGGCGTTGTCAAGCCATCAGAAGCGGCTCACCCATTTCTTCTCTTACTTCGGGCGCGATGCGCAGACCCTGCTCAGTCCCCGCCTGCCGGAAGAGCTTGGCGACTATCGCTGCCGCGTGCTGCACGGCACCGCGCTCTGGGGCGGCGGCGATTTCACGCTTTATCTTCCAGCGCACGGCCGGCAGCGTATCGTGCTCGGCGACGCGATGGGACATGGCCTGCCCGCGAAGGCCACCGCGCTCACTTATGCGGCGATGCTGCGCACCATCGACGCGCTCGGCGGGCTGGACGCGGCGGCATTTCTGGAGCGGCTGTCCGCCGCCGTCGGCCATCCCCATTTTCCAGAGGGCATGATCGCAACGGTCATCGCCTGTGACCTGTCTGCGGACGGCCGGGTCACGGTGGCGAGCGCGGGGCACCTGCCGCCGGCCGTTCTGTCCGCAAGCGGCTGCCGCGTCGGCTCGCATGGCGGGCCGATCCCCGGTTTCGACGCAAACGCCAGATACGCAGCCGAAACGTTCCGCCTTGCGCCCGGCGAACGGCTGATCCTGATTACCGATGGGCTGGACGCCGAGGGCATGGCGCAGGGCGACTTTCCCGCCGCGCTGCTTGAGCGGCTGACGGCTTCGCGACAGGCGACGCTGGACGACCTTGGCCGCGACGTGACGGACTGGGCCGGCACGGTGCTCGGCGCGGCGCCCGGCGATGACTGGACGGCGATCCTTATTGAGCGGACGTGGTGACGCGATCCGCCCTTGGCGTCGGAACCAGGGCGTGGCCCGCCGCGCGCGCGTAAATCTGCGCCAGCCGCGCCATGCCAGCGTCCGCGGAAAAATGCGCTTCTGCGTGCGCCTGCCCCGCATGGGCAAGCGCCAGGCGCGCCCGCGGCCCCATGGCGCGCCAGGCATGAACGGCTTCGCCGGCGGCCTGCAGATCCTCCGCATCGAACAGCCAGCCCGACACGCCGGGCGCGACGACGCGCGGCAGGCCGCCAACGCGCGCCGCCACGATCGGCACGCCGCGCGCGATCGCTTCCAGCGCGGCCATCGGCAGCCCTTCGGCGCGCGAGGGCATCACCAGAAGCCCGGCATCATGCCAGATGGTTTCCGGCTCGCGCGCGAAGCCGTGGAACGCGACATCCCGGCCGTATTCCGCTTCGAGCGGATCGCGCAGCGGGCCGTCGCCGAACACATGCCAGTCATCGCCGCCAATCCGTCGCGCCAGCGCGCAGAACAGGTCCGCACCCTTCTCCGGCACCAGACGGCCGACGAAGATGATGCGCGCGCCGGGCCGTGGCGGACCTGTCGGCATCTCGACGAAATTCTCCAGAAGCTCGGCATTGAAGGGCAGGCTGCGCCGGATATCCTCGCTGACCGCGATCCGTGGCGCGAGAAACCCTATCCATTCGTCGAGCCGCTGATAAAGGCCCACCGGGGCCGACTCGCGCAGACCAGCATGGTAGGAGGTGATTACCCGCGTGTTGGTCAGCAGGCGCAAGAACCGCGCCAGAATGTTGGCGCGGTAACCATGAGCGTGGATCAGCGCCGGCCGCGCCGCCCGCACCGCGTGCAGAAGCGCGCGCGCGCCGCCGCTGAGCCGCTCTACGGGTAGCCCGGCCTGCTTGAACATCTCGTAGCTCGGATGATCGTCATAGGGCGCGAGCAGCACGATCTTCGCTGCCGCACCGCGTGCCACAAGATGGCGGGTAACGAGCTCGACATGCCGTTCGATCCCGCCGACCATCCGGCTGTCGAGGAGCTGCCAGATCATGTGCGCTCCGATAGAAAGCGGCTGCCGAGCGCCTTGCGGGCGAGCCACCGGCTCAGCCGCGGGGCGACGATGTGCAGCCGCCCGGCCTCGCGCGCCAATTCCGCCGCCAGCGTGGGGTTGAAGCGGTCGTTGAGGATCAGCCCGGCCAGTTCGATCCGGCTGGCTTCGAGCAGGCTCATGGCGGAGGCGAAAGCGGCGCGGTCAATTTGGCCGGCTAACGCGACCACATGGATGCGCCCGCAAGCGGCGGCTGCGGCCGGCCCGTCAACTGCGCGCGTGCCGATCTCGCGAAGGGGCGCGATGTCCACGACGATGCTGTCGAAAGTCCCAAGCTGCTCGATCCCGCGCCGCAGGCGAGAGATATCCGTCACGCTGCGCCCATCCATTTCGCCCGCAACAGCGAGCCTGTCGAAGCCAGCCGGGTCGCGCCGCATGAGGCTGTCCAGTTCGCAGTCGAGCCGCCAGCCGTCGGCTGCCGACCCGATCGGGCGGGACATGTCCAGCAGTACCGTCCGCTGGCCTGAGCGCGCCGCGAAGGCCGCGAGCCCTTCGCACAAGGTGGAAACGCCGCTCTGCGCATCGACGCCCGCCACGGCGAAGACGCGCTGACCTTCACCCCAGTTTGTCAGCGCCAGCTTGCGGATCTGCGGCTGCCATGCCTCCATCGTCGCTACTCGCTCGGTTTAAAGAGCTGATAAGGCTGAAGGATCGCCATGATGTTGCGCATCGTATCCGCGGCCTTTTGCAGATCACCCTCGCTCTCCTCCGGCACGTAGATCGTGTCGCCGGGACGGATCACCGGCAGGCGTGAGGTATCTGCCGTCTTGGCGAATTTGAGGAGGTTGAAATAGGAGGCCTGCGGCTCGTGCTCGCTCATGTTGACCACGAGGATGCGGCTTTGCAGCGCCGTCGAGGTGGGCCCGCCCGCCGCCGCCAGCAGATCGAGGATAGTCATGAACTCGCTGTAGCGGTAATGGCCTGGTTCGGCCACGGCGCCGAGGATGCGAACCTGATCCATGAGCGGCTCGTCGAGCAGCTGGGCTTCCTCGTTCGGCACGAAGATCACATCGCCGGTTCTGACCCTGGGAAGCAGGGCGGGGTCGCCTGTCAGGAAATAGCGCTCAAGATTGATGCGCCTGATGTCCGGATAACGCTTGCCGCGCCGGGAAACGCGGATATTGCGCAGGTCGGCCTTCTCCGTCGGCCCGTCGGCCGCGGTCAGGATATCGAGAAACCCCATCGACTTGTTGAACGCATACCGCCCCGGCCGGCCCACCTCGCCCATGATGTAGATCGAGCGGTCCTTCGATAGCCGGACCCATTGCGCCTTGTTGTCGTTCGGATCAGTGGGAAGCTCTGGGACCATGACCACAGTTCCCGCTGTGATGTCAGGCACCTGCGAAACCGCGCCGCCGTTCTCAATGAAGCTGTCGAGGTCGAAGGCGCGGCTCTGCGCGGCCGTCGCGCCGCGATCGACGATGCGCAGATTGGCGAGATCAGCTTCGGAGGTCGGGCCGCCCGCCTGCGCCAGCAAATCGAACAGCGACATCTCGTCGGACCACTCAAACCGGCCCGGCCGTTTCACTGCGCCGATGACCTGCACGGCCCGGCTCGGTGGCACGCTCAGCCAGGATGGTTCGGTTTTTTCGATCTTTTCGGGGATGAAAATCGCATCGCCCGGCGCGATCTTGGGCAAATCGCCCGAGCCGGTTTCCGTGTATGCCTGCAGATCGAACTTTTCGACGCCGCCGCCGGTTCGAATGATTCGGATTTGCCGCGTGTTGGCAAAGCGGTTCGGCCCGCCGGCATTGGCCAGCAGTTCCATGAAGGTGGTGTCGGCCTGGGCCTCGTAGGCGCCGGGGCTTGCCACCTGCCCCATGATGTAGATGGTCCGCGCGCCCCCCTTCACCTCTTCGCTTTGGCGTGGAACGAAGATGGTGGCGCCGGGTTTCAGTTCGGACAGCAGCGCGTCATTGCCGCTATCCAGATACGCCTCCAGATTGAATGTGACGGGATCGCTGCCAGTGAGAATGCGGATTTGCTCCACCGAGGCGTAGCGGGTGACGCCGCCAGCGCGCAGCAGCATGTCCACCACGCTGATGCCCGGCTTGAAGGCGTAGGACGCCGGATTGTTGACCTCGCCGAAAACGCGCACCGCGGAAGCTTCGTCAGCCGCGTCGCCGGCCTCAGCCAGGTCGCGCCCGTCGAAATCGACATAGACGTTGCCGGTGACGGGCGAGGCAGGCACGAAGATGATGTCCAGCGGTTTGAGCTCGGGCAGGAGATCCGCGTTGCCGGTGTCGAGAAACGCCTTGTAATCAAACGGGATGCGCTCGCTGCCGCGCTGGATATGCATGCGGTCAAGCTGCGCGCCTTCCGCCAGCCCGCCGGCCGCGGCGATCGCGTTCTGCACGTTGGCGTCCGCTGGAAGGTCAACTTGCCCCGGCTCATTCACATACCCGCCGACCTGCACAAGCAGGCGCTGTTCCTTGAGGATCACGCGTAAGCGCTCGACATTCTTGTAAGCCGCGCCGAGCGCGTCGCGAAGTCGCGTCCGCGCGGCGTCAAGCGTCTGGCCGGCCAGCGCCACCGCGCCGATTTCCGGCAGCATCAGCCGGCCCGACCGATCCAGCTGGAAGTCGCCAGTCAGCGTGCTCTCGCCCGGCATGATCAAAGTGAGCACGTCCCCCGGCGTCAGGCGCGGGTTCTCGACCCGCTCCAGCGAGGTCGCCCAGTCGCCGGTTTGCGCCAAGGCTGCGCCGGCCAGCGTGAGCGCAAGCACGATCGCCGTCAGCCCTGCCCCCAGCTTTGCGCGCCGTTCATCCATTCGGGGAAAACTCCTTATGGACCGGCGGGTGCGTGTTGCGCGGCGGCGCAGGGCGCGCATCCAGCGGCCCGATTGACGGGTCGATCCGCGCCATGGCGGCCCAGGCGTCACGGGACGTGTCCCAGTAATCCCGCCGCAGACCGCCAGCATATTCGCGATGCGCCCTTATCATCAGCAGTTGCGCCTCCAGCATCAGGGCGGGGTGGGTTTTGAGCGCACCGTCGTCGGCGAGCCGCCGGAATGCGCGGCGCAGCGCCAGCAGAACCGGGTCGTGCGCGCGCTCCCGCTCCGCGAGGCCACCGCGCGCTTCCTTCGGCCAGGACACGCAGCCCTGCAAACCGGAAACCGCCGTGAAGGCGATCAAGATTGCGGCCCAGGCCCGGCGCGAGACGCTCGTCATTCTCCGTATCCGCACGCCAGGACACCCGCAGGTCGGTCCAGAACGTCTACCCCGCCAGTAAATGAGCCATGCGCAGGTTGTGGAACAGCTTGCGTGGCTGCGCGCGGACCCGGCACAGGCGCAGATCATGGCCGCTGGCCCGCAGGCGTTTGTAAAGGAAGACGATGCCCCCGATACCGGAGGAGTCGATGAAATCGACCCGGGAGAGATCCAGCTCTACGTCATCGCCGCTATCGGCAAGCCGCTCCAGATCCGGGCGCAGGCGGCGCATGCCGGCCGCATCCATGTCCTCGGGAATTTCGAAGCTGACCGTCACTTGCCACACTCTCCGATTGCCTCAGGAGAATCATATGCTTGGGCATAACCCTAGCGTGTGAGATTCAGATTGCAATCTAGGAAAGAAGAAATGCACAAATGCACTCTTTGCGTGCCGAGCGGAAGCGTTGTTTCATCCGGTGCGCCCGGCGTCTCGCATCGCGGCGATCAGCGGCGCGGCGCGCTCTTCCAACTGATCCGCCAGCCTGGCCACCTCCGCGTCGCCTCCGTTACGCCCGGCTTCCAGAAGTTCTGCGCCGGTCTCCGGGGCGCCGAGCTGGGCGAAGATCGCCGAGAGGCTGTGAACCTCCCTTCTGATCGTGTTGCGATCCCCGGCCAACGCCGCCTGTTTGAGCGCCGCGTGCGTTTGCGCCAGCTCGGCCTCAAAGGTTTGCGCCAGCTCTTCGAGCACGTCCGCATCGAGCGCATCGGTGAGAGCGCCTATATTGAGCGCCGCTTCGCTCATCTCACTTTCCTCCCTGTTGCGACCCTTCATGGCATCCAGCGTCATTGCCCCTTACCGAGCGCCATGACGCCCACCGTGCGCAGGATGATGGACAGATCGGTCCCCAGCCAGCTGCGCCAGCGGGTCAGGCGCATGGCGTAGGCGTGGTCATACATCACCTTCGAGCGGACATCCTCGATGTTGCTGTCATAGCGCTGGCTGACCTGCGCCAGCCCGGTGATGCCGGGCCGCAGGCCAAACGTGCGCTCGGTATAGAACGGGATTTCGCTCTCCAGCTTGGCGAAGAAGCTCGGACGCTCGGGGCGCGGGCCGACAACGGACATATCGCCGCGCAGCACGTTGATCGCCTGAGGCAGCTCGTCGATGCGGCTCTTGCGCAGGAAGCGGCCGACCGGCGTGATGCGCGGGTCGTTCTGTCTGGCCCAGACCGGGCCGGTCCGCGCCTCGGCATCGGAGACCATCGTGCGAAACTTGATACGCTGGAACAGCCGCGTGCGGTCATGCTCCTGCCGCCCCACGCGCAGCTGCCGGTAGAAGATCGGGCCAGGGCTGGTGAGCTTGATCGCCGCGCCAACCGGGATGATGACGAGCACCAGCACGACAAGCGCTGCCGTACCGCAGGCGAGATCGAGCGCGCGCTTGCTGAACCAGACCGAGCGCGGAATGTATTGCGGCGTGTTGGGGCGCTCAGGGCCGGCCTCCGCGCGCTTCCACGCGCCGCTGTTCGGGCCCAGCAGATAGCGCACGCTGCCAATCAGCGCGGCGGCATAGCCCTCGACAAGATAGACCCACCATGCCAGCGGCTTCGGCAGCCAGCGCGGCCGCGCCCGGATCGCCCAGCCCGCGAACGCGAGGCCCGCCACGCCGGCCGCAAGCAGCGCCTGAAACAGCGCCGCGCCCTGCGCCGCCAGCACCGCGGTCGCGGCCAGCAACAGCACCAGCAGGAACGGCATGAACGCGCGCAGCATCTTCCCCGATGCGAACACGAAGGCCAGTTCCGGCCGGCGCGGATCGGCCAGACGCCATAGCCGCAGCGCCTGCTGCAGATTGCCTGCGCCAATACGCTGGCGGCGGCGGAAATCCAGTTGCGGCGGCGCGCTCTCCAGTTCCCGCACGGCGATCTCCTCGTCATAAATGGCGCGGTAGCCCTGCGCGACGATTTCCATCGGCAATATGAAGTCGTCATTGATCGTGTCTTCGGGCAGGGGCGCGACCAGCGAACGGCGCAGCACGTAAAACGCGCCATGCGCGCCCATCGGCGCGGCCACGGCGGCTTCGACCGCCTTGATACGGCGCTGATAGGCCCAGTAGGCGCGCTCGCCCTCGCTCCCCGGCGCGCTGAGCGCGTAGGTCCCGCAGACCACGCCGACATCGGGGTCGGCAAAATGCTTGGCGGCCCGCTTCAGCGCGTCTGACGGCAGCTCCGCGGAGACGTCGGTGAGGGCGACAAGCTTGGCGCGGGTGGCGGCCAGCCCGGCGTTGAGCGCGGCGACCTTGCCGCGGTTGTCGCGATAGCGCAGCAGATGAACGTTCAGCGCATCGTCAAGCCCATCGAGCGCGGCGACGGCCTTCTCGTAGGTCCGGTCGGTGCAGCCGTCGAGGACGATGACGACCGACAGCCTGTCGCGCGGATAGTCGAGCGCGGCGAGGTTGGCGATCTTGCGGGCGATGAAGGCTTCCTCATTATGCGCGGGCATGACGACAGCGACGCTGGGCAGCCTCCCCGGCAGCGGCGGCGAAGCGGGCATCGGACCGGGCTGCGCCAGCGCGCGCAGGGCGAGCGGATACACCGCATGGTGGTAAACAAAGGCGGCCGCGCTGACGCCGAACACCGTCTCAGCGATCATCAACATCTCCCGTCAGCCGCCGATAAGCCGCGAGCGTGCGCTCCCAGTCGTAGGCCCGTTCAACAAATTCGCGCGGGGACTCCGAGGGCGGGGCCGCGAGCGCATGTGCAAGGGCGTCGGCCAGCGCGTCGGGCTCGCCCGGCGGCACGAGGTGTCCGGTCGCCGGGCAGACGGCTTCCGCCACGGACCCGACCTGCGTTGCCACAACGGGCACGCCGCAAGACTGCGCTTCCAGGAGCGAGCGCGGCAGCCCTTCCGCGTGCGAGGACAGGGCGAACACATCCAGGCCGGGCAGCAGATCGGCGACATCGTCCCGGTGGCCAAGAAACGTGACGCGCGGGCCAAGCCCGAGCGATCGCGCCTGCGCGCGTAGCGCGACCATCTCCGGCCCGTCACCGATGACGATAAGCCGCGCCGTCTGGGCGAGCTGCGCAAACGCCGCCAACAGATCGGCGTGCCCCTTGACCGGCACGAGGCGGCCGACCGTACCGATCGCCCGCCCATCCGGGCCAAGGCCGAGCGCCGCGCGCGCCGCATCGCGCCCTCCCGGCGTGAACCGCGACAGGTTGATGCCGGTCGGGATCACATCGACGCACGGGCGCGGGAGCATGTCCCGCAGCACATCCGCCGCCCCCTGCGACAGCGCCACATGCGTCGGCCGCGCCAGCCGCTCCGCCAGGACCGTCAACCGCAGGTGACGCGGGTGCGCCTCATAGTGCCAGACATCATGCTCGACATGGATCACGCGCGGCACCCCGGCCAGGCGCGCGGCCAGCCCGCCGTACAGGAGCGGGCCGATGTGATGCAGCACCACAGCGCGCGCCCTGAGCGTGCGCAAGCGTCGCGCCAGTTGCCTGGGGAGACTAGGGCGCAGGCCGCCGCCGGCATCCATGCCCTCGATGACGTTGGCGATCGGCGTCAAGGCGGGCCAGCCTGCGATCAGCGTGTCGGTCGCGCCCTGAAGACTGATGATCCGCGCGTGCCCATGGCCCTCACGCACCAGATCGCGCGCCAGCGTTTCGATGCCGCCCGGCGCCATGCGTTCGACAATGTGCACGACCGGACGCAAAAGTGCCGGCGCAGGCCGCGCTTCCGTGGCGGAAGCTCTCGTCACGCGCCGTAGTGCCGCCTGCGCGGATACCCGCTTGGGTTGCATTGCTTTCAACTCGGTCACGGTGTCCTGCTGCCTTCCTTGCGGCCGCGTCGCGATGTAAGCGGTAGAGAGATTGGCAGGAATACTGGGTCAAAGCGGCGAAAACTTCGTAAATCATTGCCATCCAACGATAATCAATGTCGAAAAATGTTCATGTAAAAGTCTTCGATGATTATCGGAAAGCGTTAGCGATTTGCTAAGTCTTCTATTTACGCCTCCCCGTTATGGTCGTGACACAACTTAAAGTTGAAGTTTCCCGAGAGCGCGACGTCCTCGGGTCCGTCTTGGAGGCGAAATGTCAGTTCTGGTTACCGGGGGCGCGGGCTATATCGGCAGCCATGTGGTTCACGATCTGCTCGATCGCGGCGAACAGGTCGTCGTGCTGGACAATCTGTCGAGCGGTTTTCGCTGGGCCTGCCCCGAGGCCGCCGATCTGATCGTCGGCGACGCTGGAGATGCGCAACTCGTCTCGGAGGCCATCGACCGCTTCGGGATCGACGAAATCATCCACTTCGCGGCATCGACCGTGGTGCCGGAATCCGTGGCCAATCCGCTGGCCTATTACGCCAACAACACCTGCGTGCTTCGCAGCCTGATGGACGTGGCCAGCCACGCCGACATCGCGCGGGTGATCTTTTCTTCCACCGCGGCGGTTTACGGCACGCCGCAAAACGCCGTCGTGGACGAGACCGCCCGGCTGAAACCGATCTCGCCCTATGGCGCGTCCAAGATGATGAGCGAGCGGATCATCGCCGACGCTGAAGCCGCGGGCGGACCGGCCTATGCGATCCTGCGGTATTTCAATGTGGCGGGCGCCGATCCCGCCGGCCGCGCCGGTCAGTCAACGCGCGGCGCGACGCATCTCATCAAGGTCGCATGCGAGGCCGCCACCGGCCACCGCCCTGGCGTCACCGTGTTCGGCACGAATTACCCGACGCCTGACGGCACCTGCATCCGCGACTACATCCACGTCTCCGACCTGTCGGCAGCGCACCTGGATGCCCTCGACCACCTGCGCGGAGGCGGTGAGCCGGACGTGTTCAACTGCGGTTACGGCCACGGTTTTTCGGTGAAGGAGGTCATCGCGGCAGTCAAGGAGGTGTCCGGAGTCGATTTCCCGGTCGCGCTGGGCAAGCGCCGGCTCGGCGACCCGGTTGCTCTCATCGCCGCCGCCGACAAGATCCGCGCGACACTCGGCTGGCGGCCGCGCTTCGATGATCTCGAAACCATTATCGCCCATGCGCTTGCCTGGGAACGTCATCTCCTGGAGCGCGACGCCGCGCGTGTGCCGCTGGCGGGGGAATGAGCATGAGCGGCCAGTATTTCGGAACGGACGGCATTCGCGGCGCGGCCAATGCTGGGCGGATGGCGCCCGGCACGATCCTGAAGATCGCGATGGCGGCCGGCCGCGCCTATCGCGGAGCTGGCCACCGCCCGCGCGTGGTCATCGGCAAGGATACCCGCCTGTCCGGCTACTCGATCGAGGCGGCGCTGGTGGCGGGCTTCACGGCGGTCGGGATGGATGTGTTCCAGCTCGGCCCGATGCCCACCCCGGCGGTGGCGATGCTCACCCGCTCCATGCGCGCCGATCTCGGCGTCATGATCTCCGCCTCTCACAACCCGTTTCACGATAACGGCCTGAAATTCTTCGGCGCGGACGGCTTCAAGCTGCCCGACGCGGTGCAGGACGAAATCGAGGCCGCCATCGCGCAGGCCGAGGCGGACAACCTGGTTCAGCCCTCTGGCATGGGCCGTGCCCGCCGGGTGGAAGGCGCGCAGGAACGTTACATCGAGTTCGCCAAGCGCACCTTCCCGCGCGATCTCACGCTGGAGGGGCTACGCATCGTCGTCGACTGCGCGCATGGCGCGGCCTACAAGGTTGTGCCCCAGGCGCTGTGGGAACTGGGCGCGGAGATCGTGCCCATCGGCACGGACCCGAACGGCACCAACATCAACGAAAAGAGCGGGTCGAACACGCCGGAGATCATGGCCGATAAAGTGCGCGAGGTCCGCGCGGATGTTGGCATTGCGCTGGACGGCGACGCCGATCGGCTGATCGTGTGCGACGAGCGCGGCGACGTCGTGGACGGCGATCAGCTGATGGCGATCATCGCGCGGTCGTGGAAGACGCGCAGCCGGCTGGCCTCCGCGGAGGTCGTGGCGACGGTCATGTCGAACCTCGGCTTCGAGCGCTATCTCGATGGCATGGGCCTCAAGCTGGTGCGAACGCCGGTCGGTGATCGCCATGTGATCGCAGCGATGCGCAAGCGCGGCAGCAACCTCGGCGGCGAAGCGTCGGGTCATATCATCCTCTCAGATTACGCAACCACGGGCGATGGGCTGGTCTCCGCCTTGCAGGTGCTCGCCTGCCTGGTCGAGGAGGGCGCGAAGATGAGCGCGCTTGGCCAGGTCTTCGAGCCGATCCCGCAGATCATGCGCAGCGTGCGCTACGATGGCGGCAAACCGCTTGCGAAACGGTGCGTGAAACAGGTGATCGCGGGCGCGGAAGCGCGTCTGAACGGCCAGGGCAGGCTGGTCATCCGGCCTTCGGGAACCGAACCGGTGATCCGCGTGATGGCGGAAGGCGAGGACCACAAGCTGATCGACGAGCTGGTCAGCGAGATCGCCGAAAGCATCGCGGCGAGCTAGGCGCCGCTTGCCGGCTGGCGGGTTTCCCGCGCGCTCATTTGGCCCAGGTCGCCGTGCTGCACAGCCTCGATGAGCCGGGTCAGCGTTGCCGCCTGCGCCTTGAGCGTGAAATTGCGCTCCACATGCGCGCGCGCCGCCCGCGTCATGTCCTGGCGTTCGTTGTCGCTCCAGTTGGCCGCGGCCGTCAGCGCTTTCGCCAGTCCGGGCCGATCACCGGGTTCGACCAGCAATCCCATCCCCGGCAAGACCATCTCCTTCACGCCCATGTAGCGCGTGGAAATCACAGGCAGGCCCATCGCCATCGCTTCCTTGATGACGAGCGGGCCGCTGTCGCGCTCGCCGTTCGGCCCGTCCTTGAACGGGGCGACCAGCGCCGAATACGCACTGCCGTTCGCGCGGAACCAGTCACGCTGCTGCGCGCCGAGGAAGCGGACGCGGTGCGCCACGCCGAGGCTCTCGGCAAGCTCTTCGAGATCGGCGCGCGCGGGGCCGTCCCCGACGATATCCAGACGGAGGCGCGGCGGGATGCCCGGATCAGTCAGTGCATAAAGCAGATCGTCAACGCCCTTCTGCGGGACCAGCCGCCCCACAAACAGCAGCTTGCCGTTGTTCTCGCCATTCGAGAACGGGAACTGCCCGGCGTCGATCCCGCAATAGACGACGCGGACTCTGGCCCGTGGCGTCATCGCCCGTAGGTCGCGCGCCATGTCCTCGCATGTTGCCAACACGAAATCGGCATGTGTCAGCTTGGCGGGCACATCCTCGGGTTCGGCGTAAACGTCATGTCCGTGGGCAATGAAGGAGACGCTCGCGCCGGCGAGCCGCGCCGCCACGATAGCATGCGCGGCAGCGCCTCCGGCGAAATGCGCGTGGACGTGCCGGCAGCCTGCATCACGTATCACGCCAGCAATCTTGGCCGCGTTCCACAGGAGCGAACGGCGCGGCAACATCTGCTGAGCGCGCACGAAGGCCAGCGCGCGCGGCAGGCCCGCGCCGAAATTCGCGGCCCGAACGGCGCTGATCGCGGGGATATTGCCAAGGCGAATGGCATTCTCGGCCAAGGGGCGGTCGACATCCTGTCCCGCCTGGCCCCCGGGGGTCATGGCGATGAGCGTGACCTGATGCCCGCGCGCCTGCATGGCCCGGATTTCATCGCCGATAAAGGTTTCCGACAGCACCGGAAAGTGCGTGACGATATAGCAAACGTTCATGCAGCCACCCTTGTTTCAAGGTGGCGCATTAGACAATGCAAATGAAAAATCCGAATTAATTCATATGGTTCATATAATTCTCGCGAATTAACTGCGCAGTAATCGGTGTCTAATCATTCTAGAATACATTTAAGCTGACTGGGGTTTCTGTAAAGCTGCACGGTCCTAGGGTCGAGACTCATTCAGACCCAGAATGCGATGATGGCGGCGATGGCCACA